>NZ_JBMVFU010000021.1:0-130191 GCF_049538315.1 Nocardia sp. AB354
CGTCGCCACCGGCGCGCTGGCCGCCCTGTTCGGCCTCGGCCCGCTCGGCGGCTGTGTCGCCGGTGCCGCCGCCGTCGGCTTCCTGGGCGTGCTCGCCGGGCAGATCTTCATCACCGCCCCGGTCGCCATCGGCGCCGCGATCCAGTACTTCGCGACCATCAACGCCCCCTTCAAGCCGGCACCGAGCAAGTAACAAGTTAATCCGCTGCCGGACTACGCGACGGTGCCCTTACAGCGTTTGCTGTGAGGGCACCGTTGTCATTACCGAGGCGGTGTTCCCATTTAGACATCGGTGCGGACGAGTTGCAGGATAAAAGCAGCTGGACGCGGGTATCCGGCACAAATCGAAGCACCACTTTTCGGCACAGGATCGATCCCGTCAACGTGAGGCCAGGTGTGATGGCAGGTTCTCCCGCGAAGCCAGCGGCCGTTAGGAACCCGCCGATCGCCGTTCCCGACCGTGTCCAAGTGCGTGGCGCGCGGGAGCACAATCTCGCCGACGTCGATGTCGACATACCCCGCGACGCGCTGGTCGTGTTCACCGGCGTCTCGGGGTCGGGGAAATCGTCGCTGGCTTTCGGCACGTTGTTCGCGGAGTCCCAGCGCCGGTATCTGGAGTCGGTGGCCCCGTACGCGCGCCGCCTCATCGATCAGGTGGGCGTACCCGACGTCGATTCGATCGAGGGGATGCCGCCGGCGGTCGCTCTGCAGCAACACCGCGCCGGCGGTAGTGCCCGCTCCTCCGTCGGCAGTGTGACGACGTTGTCCAGCCTGGTCCGCATGCTGTATTCACGAGCCGGCAACTACCCCGCGAAGCAACCGATGCTCTACGCCGAGGACTTCTCGCCGAACACCGTTCAAGGAGCGTGTCCCACCTGTCACGGAATCGGCCGCGTGTACGAGGTGCCCGAGAAGCTGATGGTCCCCGATCCGTCGCTGACGATCCGGGAACGAGCCATCGCCTCCTGGCCACCGGCGTGGCACGGTCAGAACCTCCGCGACATCCTGGTCTCGCTCGGATACGACGTCGACCGGCCGTGGCGAGATCTGCCGAAGAAGGACCGCGACTGGATCCTCTACACCGACGAGCACCCCACGGTGCCGGTGTACGCGGGCTTCACTCCGGCACAGACGCGGCGTGCGCTGAAACAGCAGATGGAGCCCAGCTACCAGGGCACGTTCACCGGCGCGCGCCGGTATGTCCTCGACACCTTCGCGAACACCAAGAGCGCCTCGGTGAAGAAGCGGGTGTCCCGGTTCATCAGCAGTGCGGTGTGCCCTACCTGCGACGGCAAACTGCTCAAACCGGAAGCCCTGTCGGTGACGTTCGAAGGGCTCGACATCGCCGAATTCTCCGCACTTCCCCTGGGCCGCCTCGCCGAACTGTTGTCGTCGGTACTCGCCGAGAACTGGCACCCGACCGGAACCGGCTCCGACGCCGTACTCGACGAGACGACCCGCCGAGCGGCGGTCGACAAGCGTGTCGCGGCCGGCGGTTCGGCACACGATGCGGCCCCGGACGTGCGCAGCACGCCGAACATGTCGGTCGAAAAACGCGCTGCCGCACAGCGTTTGGTCGCCGAACTGCTGGAACGGCTGCGGCCCGTCACCGACCTGGGCCTGGGCTATCTGTCTTTGGACCGCAGCACACCGACCCTGTCGTCCGGCGAATTGCAGCGCGTGCGGCTGGCGACGCAACTGTCCTCACAGCTCTTCGGAGTCGTGTACGTCCTCGACGAACCGTCGGCAGGGCTGCACCCGCGCGACCGCGACGCCCTGCTGGTCATCCTGGAGGGTCTGAAGCGGCGCGGCAACAGCGTTTTCGTCGTCGAGCATTCACTCGACATCGTTCGCGCCGCCGACTGGCTGATCGATCTCGGGCCCGGCGCCGGCGAGAACGGCGGCCGGATTCTGCACAGCGGACCGCCCGAAGGCTTGGCGGAGGTCGGCGAGTCGGCGACCCGTCGCTACCTGTTCGGTCACGAACGGCCCGCACCCCGGCCGCCGCGGCGCGCGGAGGAATGGGTGCGACTGAAGAAGGTGCGCCGCAACAATTTACGCGACGTGTCGGTGTCGTTTCCGCTGCAGTGCCTGACCGCTGTCACAGGCGTGTCCGGCTCCGGGAAGTCGAGCCTGGTCAGTCAGGCGTTACCGGCTCTCATCGGTGAGTATCTGGGGCATCCGGTCGGCGCGCCCGCCGACGACACCGGAGACGATCTGCTGCTGTCGGACGACTCGCAGGCCGTCGACGGCACGATCGTCGGCGGAGTCGGCGATCTTCGCCGGGTGGTGTGCATCGATCAGAAACCGATCGGGCGCACTCCCCGATCGAACGTCGCCACCTACACCGGAATGTTCGACCACATCCGCCGCCGTTTCGCCGCCACACCGAAGGCGCGGCGCCGGCGCTACAACGCGGGCCGATTCTCGTTCAACGTCGCCTCCGGGCGGTGCCCCACCTGTGAGGGCGAAGGCTGGGTGATGGTCGAATTGCTCTTCCTGCCCAGCGTTTACACTCCGTGCCCGGACTGCCACGGCACCCGCTATCAAGCGAGCACACTCGAAATCACTTGGCACGGCCGCAATATCGCCGAGGTTCTCGAGATGAGCGTCGACGAGGCGCGGGCGTTCTTCGAGGGTGACACCGACATCCTCCGCTCACTGACCGTGTTGGACGACGTCGGACTGGGCTACCTCCGGCTGGGGCAGCCGGCGACCGAACTGTCCGGTGGCGAGGCCCAACGGGTCAAACTCGCCACCGAACTGCAGCGCGCACATCGCGGCGACGCCCTGTACCTCCTCGACGAACCCACCTCGGGATTACATCCGGCCGATACCGACCGGCTGATGCTGCACCTGCAGAAACTGGTGGACGCGGGCAATACGGTCGTGGTCGCCGAACTGGACATGCGTGTGGTGGTCCAGGCCGACCACGTCATCGACCTCGGCCCCGGCGCCGGCAACGAGGGCGGTCGCGTCGTCACCACCGGCACCCCGGCCGAGGCGGCCACCGATCCGCACAGCGCGACCGCTCCCTACCTCGCGGCGGCGCTGCGCTGACACCGGTCGGGACTGCGGACGAGCCGATCAGCGTGACTGCGGTCTCGGCCGAGCAAGGTGAAAGTCACTGTCTGCGTTCGGATTCTTGTCGGTGGCTCTCGGTAACGTCCGGCATGTGAACCAACCCCGCACCGGAACAGAGCCCTCGGCGCCGTTTCCGGCCTTATCGCCGCAATCCGGCCGTCCGGTGCTGATCACGGGCGCATCGGGCAGAATCGGCTCGGGCGTGGTGGCCGCGTTGCTCGCGGCGGGTGCACCCGTTCGCGCGGCCTACCGGGATCCCGCACGCACCGCCGCGATGAGGGAATCCGGCCACGACGCGGTCACCGTCGACTACACGCGCCCTGCCACCCTGCCCGCCGCGATGGCGGGCGTCGGCACCCTCTTCCTGGTCACCGCCACTACCGCGACGCAGACTCGGGACGAACTCGCCCTGGTCGAAGAGGCGTACAGAGCCGGCGTCGAACGGGTCGTCAAGGTGTCTTTGTGGCGCGCCGACGAACGCCTCACTCCCCTCGCCGACCTGCATCGGCCGGTGGAGGAGGCCATCGAACGCTCCGGATTGCGGTGGACCTTCTTGCGGCCGAACTTCTTCATGCAGAACTTCGCGCAGATGGCGGCGTCAATCGCCGAGCACGGAGTGATCGCACGCCCGGGAGGTTCGGCGCCCATCAGCTACGTCGACGCCCGTGACGTTGCCGGTGTCGCCGCACATGTCCTCACCACCGGCGGCCACGACGGCCGGATCTATGCCCTCACCGGTCCCCGCGCTCTCACCTACGACGAGGTGGCCGACGTCTTCTCGGATGTTCTGCGCAAGCCCGTGCGATACCACGCACAAACCGCGACGGAAGCACGTGACGGCCTGCTCGCCGCCGGCGTTCCGGCATTCATGGCAGAAGCCTTGGTCCGGGTGAGCACCGTCTACGGCGACGGCGGAGCCGATTCGGTGCTGTCGACAGTCACCGACCTGACCGGTGACGCGCCGAGAACCTTCGAGCAGTTCGTTCGCGACCATCGCCGGCTCTTCGGATAACTACTCGCCGGCGAATCTCGAAACAATCTGCGGCACAACAGCTTCGACCCCCGCCGGCCACTTCGGACGCCGCACATTTCAGACGACAACCCGGTAATCGTGATCGCGATGCGGGGTGCCGGGAGCGGGGCAGCCGAGCATGGTGGCGGCAGCGGCGCACCAGTACTCGAGCAGTATCGGGTCGCCGTGGCCGCGGCGAATCGGGGCGCTGAATGCCAGGCCGCGGGCGACCTCGACCGTCAGCATCGACACCTTGGGATAGTCGGGATGGGCGGCCAATTCAGCGCCGAACAATTCGGCCAGTTGCTCACGCAGCCGGCCGCCGATGCGCTCCACGACCGGAACCAGGGTCTCGTGCAGCGTGGGATTGGTGCGGGCCGCCGCCCACAACTCCATCTCGGCCAGAAAATCGGGGCCCGAGAACAGTTCTCGCACCGCGACGATGGCGGCGGTCAAGCGATCCCCGGGCGGTTCCGCGCGAAACTTCGCGATCATCTCCTCGGCCCGCGCGGCGCGCCGGGCGACGAGTTCCTCTACCGTCGCGGCCAGCAGATCCTCCCGGGTCCGGAACTGGTGCAGCATCGATCCGCGAGACAGCCCGCTGGTCTCCTGCACGGCACGGGTGGTCAGGGCTGTGTATCCGCCGGTCGTCAGCAGCGTGATCGCCGCGTCGATCACCGCCGCGCGAGCGCGTTCTCCTCGTGTTCGGTCCGGCACGGTCGCTTCCTATCGACTTCGGGGCATTGACAGGTGTGAACTGAATCACCCATCATGCTACTAGTCCAAGTGGACTAGTTCTGTCGAACGGGCTACTTCCGTCCTCGTGACGAGACCCGGGAAGCGAAAGGGCGATCAGTTGGCCACCAGCACCGAGGCGCATATGCACATCAGCCGAACCGGCTCCGGCACACCGGAATTGCTGCGAGACTTCGTCACCGGATTGGCGGCCGAACGGCCCGAAGGGATCGCGATCGACTACGGCGACCAGCGCTGGACCTGGGCACAGTGGAACGACCGCATCGACCGCGCCGCCCGCGGTCTGGCCGCCGCCGGAATCGGCCGTGGTGACCGCATCGGTTTCCTGGACAAGAACCATCCGGCCGGGCTCGAGTTGCTGTTCGCGGCAGCCGCACTGGGCGCCGGGGTCGCCATCTTCAACTGGCGCCTGGCGGGCGACGAACTGGCGTACGTCCTCGACGACAGCGAGGCACGAATTCTGTTCTCGGGCAGCGAATTCCGCACGACTGCCGAGCAGGCACGTGGCGCGGCGCACCGGCTGGAACGCATCATCACCATCGACGACGAGTACGAGGACTTCCTCGCCGCCGCGAGCGGTGATGCCGAACTCGGCACGGCGGCAACGGAATCGGATGTCGCGCTGGTGATCTACAGCTCCGGCACCACCGGCCGGCCCAAAGGCGTCCTGCTGAGCCAGCGTGCACTCGTCGCCCATACCGTCTGCGTCGGAACCAAGTTCCCGTTCACCGACGGCGACCGGAATCTGGTCGCGATGCCGATGTTCCACGTCGGCGGCGTCTGCTACGCACTGTTCGGCATCCGCGCGGGCGTACACAGCATCATGACGCGCGAACCCACACCCGCCGCGCTGATCACCGCACTGCTGGCCGGGGCGACGCACACGTTCTTCGTACCGCCGGTGATCGCCGGATTCCTCGCCGCGGGCGATGCGGCCGTCGACGCGTTGTCGCAGCTGCGCTACCTCGGCTACGGCGCCGCGCCCATGCCGCTCCCACTCCTGCGCCGAACCCTCGACGCCCTCCCCGACGTGCGCTTCGTCCAGGTCTACGGGCAAACCGAGGTATCCGGCGTAGCCACCACGCTGGACCCCGGCGACCATCGCGGGCCGAATGCGGACCGGCGCCTGCTGTCGGCAGGACGGCCGGTACCCGGCGTCACTGTCCGCATCGCCGACATCACCGCCGGCGCCGAGGTTCCCGTCGGCGAGGAGGGTGAAATCTGGTTGCACACCGACCAGCGCATGACCGGATATCTGAACCGCCCCGACGCCACCGCGGAGACCATCGTGGACGGCTGGGTCCGCACCGGCGATATCGGCCGGGTCGACTCCGACGGCTACCTCTACGTCGAGGACCGGCTCAAGGACATGATCATCACCGGTGGCGAGAACGTGTACGGACCCGAGGTCGAGCGGGTCCTGCTGGCACATCCCTCCGTCACCGACGCGGCGATCATCGGGGTACCCGACGAGGTCTGGGGCGAATCGGTGCTCGCGATCCTCGTCTCCGACGGTGACGCCGACGACATCCAGCGGTTCTGCCGCGAACATCTGGCCGGATACAAATGCCCCAAGCAATTCCGTTTCGTCGACGCGCTGCCTCGCAATGCCAGCGGCAAAATCCTCAAACGCGAACTGCGAGCGCCCTATTGGGCCGATCACGATCGAAAGATCTGAGGTCCCTGAGCTCCCGGCGCGTCTCACCCGGCGCGGTTGCGGCGCCAGAGGGCACCGCTCAGCACGGTGGCGAAGCCGCACCACGCCGGATAGGCCGCCAGCAGGAGGCCTGCACGGTCCACCTCGGCCGTGCGGCGGGTGAGATCGGCACTGCTCAGCGTCAGGGCGGCCGCCACGGCCGTGGCCGCGCCGAGACGGTGTGCGCGGAAGAACACCCAGCTCCAGCTCGCATTGAGGGTCAGGTTGAGCAGCAGGGCGGTGCGGAGGCGTCGCTGCTGGGCCGGATCGGCGCGGTTGAGCGCCCGGGCGGTCGTGGCGGCGATATCGACGTAGAGGGTTGTCCACGCGACCGGGAAGACCGCGGGCGGCGGCTGGAAAGGTGGCTTCTCCAGGCGCTGATACCACCGCGAGCCGGTCGTGGTCGCCGCCGAGCCGGCCGTCGCGGCGGCGGCGGTGGCCGGGAACGTCCACCACGATTGTCTCCACCGGCTCGAATCCATTCGCCGCGTGCGCGTTCCGATCACGGGAGACTCCTTTCGTCGCGGGGCCGGGTGCTGCGGGCCGGGCAGCGATCGACCGGTTAGGCCCGCAGAGCTGTCACGCGAGGGCTCCGCGGCCAGGGCGAACCGGCAGCGCGGTCGGTCCCCTGCTCGGCCTACCCATACTTCGCTGCCGATAACGGGTCACGGCGACTGCTGCGGCTGGGCAAGGTCGGCGGGCAGGTGGCGACATGTACTGACCGAACATGGCCCTGCGGCGTACGGCCCGGCACCGGATCCGGCCCGATGTGCAGACCCGCGCGGACATCGCCGAGCATCTCAACCTGGCGCTGTGCGTTACACCAGGCCGATCGCCAGAACGATCACGCCGAGCAGCGGCGGCACGAGTTGTTTGAGGGCCGCACTCGCCTTGCCGGGGCTGGACAGAAGCAGGACCAGGCCGGCGGCGGTCATCGAACCGGCGCCGGTGAACACCAGGGTAGCGCCGATCGTCCTATCGCCCACCGCGAAGAAGACGGTGCCGGTGATCACGCAGAGGGCCAGGAAGAGGTTGTAGAAGCCCTGATTGAACGCCAGCGGTCTGGTCGTCTCCGCCTCGGCCGCCGAGGAGACTCCGAAGATGGCTCGTGTCTTCGGACTCGTCCACGCCACCGATTCGAGATAGAAGATGTAGATGTGAATCATGGCCGCGAGGCACGCGAGGATGAGACCTGCTGTCGTCACCGAACACCTCCGTGAACGTCGTCGCGCGATATAACCACGCGGCGGACGGAACGTGTCGGCGACACGTCGGAATGTTGCGGTGGACACCCCCGGCCCGACCTGCGAATGCGCCGCAACGCGAGCTTCGACGTGCCCTCACCTGCCGAACACCGCTCAGCGCATGCGATTTCGCGCACCGGACGACGGGTGCCGCGGCGGCGCCGTAGCGGGAGCCCGGTGCGCCCCGGCCGACGCGTGTCCCGGCGAGTCGCAGCGGCCGTTACACTCGATGACCTTGCGAGGTTGAGACCACAGCCGCGCGCGGCACCGCGAACTACGCCGAGTATCGCGGTGTTCGTCATGCGCGAATGTGCCTGCACAAATCCGCTGCGCCGTCACGATTCATACTCGTAGGGGCGGACCCGGATGCCGCGAGTGTAGGGAAGGGTGAACACGTGGGATACGAAGGCCACAGCGGCTGCACCGCCGAGGTGATCTCGGTCGGCGGCCTCTGGGTGGTGGTCGCCGCCGGTGAGGTCGATTCGCATACCGCCCCGCGGCTGGACACCGCCGTCCAGCAGGCCGTGACTCGTCAACCGGGACAGCTGATCGTCGATCTGTCCGCGGTCGAGTTCTTCGACTCCTCCGGGATGAATGTGCTGGTACGCGCGCTGCGACAGGCGGGCCGGGTGCTCGTGGTGGCGCCGCGGCCGGTGCGGCGAGTCGTGGAGGTCACCGGCCTGTCGACGGTATTCGCACTCTTCGACGACGTCGATGCCGCCGTCGCGAGCGCTGTCTCCCACACGAACGGCTGATATCCCATGCGTCACCCCGAAGGTATGCGTCACCCCGACAGCCCACGCCGTCCCGAAGGCGCAGCTCACAAGGCCGCGACCGGCGGCGGACAGCGATCGCTCGAGGACCTGCACATCGAATTCCGGGCCCGGTCCGAGGAACTGCAGCGGGTGCGGGCCCTGCTGCGCGCTTGGCTCGCGGGGACGAGCCTCGGACCGGATCGCGCGTACGACCTCCTGCTGGCCGTCAACGAGGCCTGTTCGAATTCGGTCGAGCACGGACATCGCGGTGACGGCCGGACCGTCGTGCTGCACGCGTCGGCCGCCCATTCGATCCGCATCGCCGTCTCCGACAGCGGGACCTGGCGCGCGCCGCGGGCGGACGAGGAAATCGATCGCGGTCGCGGCCTGCCGATGATGAACGCCCTCATGCCCGGAACCCGCGTCGTCTCGGGCGCCGACGGGACGACGGTGGAATTCGTGGTCTCGCCCGCCGCCGAATCCCGTTCGGATTCCGACACCGGGCAGTGGCCCCGGCGCAGCTCCGCGGACCAGCCGTGACATCGGTTTCGGCTGCGGCGCAGCGGGTTTCACTCGCCCGATCGGATGTGAGGAGCTCACCGTGCCCGAATCTGTGGTGAGTGACGTCGACCGATGGTCGGCGGTACCGCATCCGGCCGTGGTGGTCGATGGCGCGGGCACGGTGGTCGCGCTGAGCGGACAAGCGGCCGCCCTGTTTCCCGACGCGGTCGTGGGCGAACCGCTGCACCGTGCGGTGCCGCCCTGGTTGTCCACCGCACACGAGGAGACGGCCGCCTCGGGCATCGCGCCGTCGCCCGCCTCGGTATCCGGGCGCGTGGGCGGGCGCGAACTGCACGCGGTCGCCTCCCCCGGCGCCGACGGGACGGTCGTCTGGTGGCTGCTCGGCGACACCGCGGCCTCGCTGCAGGAGAGCCGCTCGGAACTGGAGCAGGAACGCGAACGCACCGCATTCCTGTCGCAGGCCTCCGAGCGGCTGCTGGCCTCGCTGAACGTGGACCGATGCCTGGAGACGACCGTCCGGCTGGCCGCCCGCCACCTCGCCGACGCCGCGGTGGTCGTCACTCCCCCGGCCGGGCGGGCGCTGTCGGTCGTCTCCTGTGACGAGCACGGTGTGGTGCGGGTGAACGTCGTCGAGGAGGACCCCGACGCGGTGGCCGGGCTGAGCGAGGCGCTGCGCGGCTTCCCGCCCATTCCCTCGCAGTGGCTGGACCCCGCGGCGGTGCCGGTGTGGTTGCTGCCGCCCGGTTTCGAGCACGGCACGGGCTCGGTGATCGTGACTCCGCTTCCCGGCCACGGGGTTTCGGCGGGTGCGCTGGTCCTGCTGCGGCGTTCCGGCGAGCGGAGCTTCGACGAGCGCGACGAGATCTTCGCCCAGTTGTTCGCCGGTCGCGCCGGAATCGCGTTGTCGGCGGCACGGCTGTACGCCGAGCAGACCAGCATCACCGCGATCCTGATGCGCGAGCTGCTGCCACCGCAACTGCACCACGTCCACGGCATCGAACTGGCCGGCGCCTACCGGGCTTCGGAGAATCACGAAATCATCGGCGGCGACTTCTACGACGTACATCGAGCGGCGGCACCGGACGGGGAAACCCTCGTCGTCCTCGGCGACGTCTGCGGCAAGGGTCTCGAGGCCGCCGTGCTGACCGGCAAGATCCGCAATACGGTGCACGCGCTGGTGCCGATGGCCGACGATCACCAGCGCATGCTCACCCTGCTGAACAACGCGCTGATGTCCTCGCGGCACGACCGGTTCGCCACGCTGGTGCTGGCATCGGCGGTGCGTCGGGAAGGACGGGTGCAGCTGCGGCTGACCTCCGCCGGGCATCCGCCGCCGTTGATCGTCCGGGCCGACGGGAGCGTCGACATGGCCGAGACGCGGGGACAGTTGGTCGGCGCGCTGCCCGAGATCAGCGCCACGACGTTCCGGACCTCGCTCGCGCCCGGGGAAACCTGCCTGCTCTACACCGACGGTGTGACCGAGGCTCGCGGCGGACCGCTGGGCCGACGCATGTTCGGTGAGGAGCGTCTGACCGCCGCGCTGGCGCAGTGCGCGAATATGCCCGCGGAGGCGGTGGTCGAGCGTATTCACATGCTCACCACCCAGTGGGTCGGCCGCAACGAGCACGACGACATCGCGGTCGTCGCGATCACCGCGCCGCGAACCTCGGATACCGTCCTCACCTGACCGCTACCGCCAAGGAGCCGCCGTTCATGCCCGAGCCGCATCGCCGAAACTCGCGGGACGCCCCGGCTTTTCGCGAGCAATTGTGGACGGCGGTCACCGGCCGCGACGAACGGGCGGCGATCGGCATCGTGCTCGCGGCGGTGGATTCGGGGCTCGAACCGGAAGCGGTTCTGCTCGACGTCATCGCCGCGGTCCAGCGCCGGGTGGGTGCGGAATGGGCCGCCAACACCCTCAGTGTCGCCGACGAGCACACCGCCACCGCGATCAACGACCGGGCCGTGACGGCGCTGGCACTGCATGCGGCCGCCTCGCACCCCGCCTCGGCCGGGCGGGTCACCGTCGCGTGCGTGGACGGCGAATGGCACTCCCTTCCCGCGCGGCTGGTGACCGAAGTGCTGCGACTGCGCGGCTGGCAGGTCGATTTCCTGGGTGCCCAGGTGCCGACCCGCCACCTGATCGCGCACCTGCACAACACCGGCCCCGACGCCGTGTTGCTGTCGTCGTCGCTGCCGACCCGCCTGCCGTCGGCGCACGGCACCATCACCGCATGCCAGGCGGCCGGAGTGCCGGTGCTCGTCGGCGGGGCGGCGTTCGGGCCGGACGGCCGCTACGCGAACCTGCTCGGCGCGGACGCCTGGGCGCCGGACGCCGCGACCGCGGCCGAGCTGCTCGCCCGGGGGCTGCGGCGAGAGCAGCAGCCGGACCGACCGCACCGGACGCTGCCGCATCTGACCGATCAGGAATTCACCATGATCGCCCGCAGCACACCGCAGTTGCTGGCGACCACCATGGCGGAGCTGGAGCATCGCTTCCCCGCGATGCGGGAGTACTCCGAATCCCAGCTGGAGCGCACCGCCGAAGATATCGCGCAGATCCTCGAATTCCTTGCCACCGCACTGTATCTGGACGACGACGAGTTGTTCACCACGTTCGTCACGTGGACCGCGGGTGTGCTGAGCGCGCGTGCGGTCCCCGCGCAATCGCTGTTTCCCGTCCTCGACCTGCTGAGCGGACAACTGCAGGACTTCCCGCGGGCGCGACGGATTCTCACCGCCGCGACCGACGCCCTCACCGACACCGCGCGAATCGCCTGACCGTCGACGCCGGCCGACGACCGCGCGGCGCGCCCGAATCCTCGCCACCTTGCCGCGGAGTCCGGTTACTCCAGTTCGGCGAGGGATTCGTCGAGTCCGGTCAGCAGCCGCTGCAGATGCGGAACACTGCGGCGACAGCCGATGATGCCGAAATGCATGGCGCCACCGGAACTGATCGTCGTGATGTTGACCGCTTGGCCGTCGAGGGGAATCGAGGCCGGATAGGCGGCTTCCAGGCGCAGCCCGTTCCAGTAGCGGGGTTCGGTGGCGCCGGGGACGTTGGAGATCACGATGTTGAACGGCGGCGCGGCGGACGGCAACCGGACCGGTAGCGCCGCCGAGGCCAGCCCCGCCACATTCACCGCCGACAGCCCCAGGATCTGTAGTGGCGTCAGCCGCGACATGGTGTTCTTGGTCCGCGCCATCGACGAGTGGATGCGCGCGAGTCGCTCGGCCGGATCCGGTTCGTCGGTGGCCAGATCACACAGCGCCGCGCCCACCGAATTGCCCTCTCCCACAGCGGTTTCGGAGGTGCCGCGCAGCGAGACCGGCACCATCGCGATCAATGGCTCGTCCGGCAGCGCCTGTTCGGCGAGCAGATACCGGCGCAGCGCGCCCGCGCACATCGCCAGCACCACGTCGTTCACGGTCGCCCCCGTCCGCGCCCCGACCGCGCGCAACCGCGGCAACGGCCACGACTGCGCGGCGAATCGCCGGGCACCGGTGATGGCGACATTGAACATCGTGTGCGGGGCCCGGAACGGGCGCGGTTCGGGATAGTCCCGCGCGATCTCGTAAGCGCCGGACAGCAATTCGGGGACGGCGGTGCCGATCCGCCCGGCCATGCGCACCGCCTCGGCCGAGCGGCGCAACAACGTAGTCGGGCCGGCGTCCGGACGACGGCGGGGCGAGCGCCACGGCGGCACGCAGTCGCGGGCATCGGGGTCGGCCGAGAGGGCCCGCTGCCAGGTGCGCACTGCCGACACACCGTCCATCAGCGCGTGATGCGTCTTGGTGTAGAGAGCCATTCGGCCGTCGGCGAGACCGTCGATGACATAGACCTCCCACAGCGGGCGATGCCGGTCCAGCAGCGATCCGTGCAGCATCGACACCAGTTCCAGCAGTTCACGCACCCGTCCGGGGGTGGGCAGCGACAGCAACCGCACGTGATAGTCGATGTCGACGTCGTCGTCGAGATCCCACTGCAGCGCGGAGAAACTCGCCAGCGATCGGGCCGGGCGGCGCCGGAACAAGGACGTGAGTTTGTCAGTGCCCGAGACCAATTCCTCATGCAATTGCCGCGCCGATCGCGGCTCGGTGCCCGAGGGACGGAACAGGGAGAGCCCGCCGACGTGCATGGGATGTTCGCGCGATTCCAGCAGCAGGAATGCCGAGTCCAGGGGTGACATCAACGCCATCGCGGTACCTCATCACGGTCGTTTCCGATCGGGCCGGGTGGCCACACCTTCCGGTGATCATCGCGGATGCGGTCGGATCAGGTGCGTGATCCGGAGTCTCACCGGGCCCGGGCGGCTCAGGCGTCGGTAATTGCCGGGAACAATCGAATCAAACATATTGACAATGTGAGAGGAGTCACTTCATTCTCTCATTAGGACACAGTGTCCGAACATAGTGACCCCGGAAGGCGGCGCCGATGCCTACCGACGAACCTGCCGACTCCTCGCCGACCGATTCGGGTACCGCCGCGACCGTCCGAGACCTTCCGGTACGCGATCGAGTGCTTGACGAAACCGATTGCCCGGAAGGCGAATTCGCGGACGTAGTGGTTGTCGGAGCGCGCTGCGCGGGTTCGGCCGCCGCGATCGCCTTCGCCCGTGCGGGGCGGCGCGTCGTCGTCGTGGACGCGGCCCGATTTCCCTCCGACACGCTCTCGACCCATCTGCTCTGGCCCGCCGGCATCGCCGAAGTGGCGGCGCTGGGCGCGCTGGAGAAGGTGCTGGCGCTCGGCGCGCCACAACTGCGGGTCGCCTACGCCGGCGGCGCGGGCCAGGTGGTGCGGGCACCGTTCACCGCCGTGAACGGCATCGACTACGCGATGTGCGTGCGGCGCACCGGATTCGACGCCGCTCTGGTCGCCACCGCCCGCGCGGCCGGCGCCACGATCCACGAGTCGATGCGGGTCACCGAGCTGATCCGCGACGGCGGCCGGGTCGCCGGCGTGCGCGCGGTCGATCGCGTGGGGGCCACCCACGAGATCCGGGCGCGCCTGGTGGTCGGCGCGGACGGGAGGCGCTCCACCGTCGCGCGGCTGACCGGAGCGCTGGACCCGTACCGCAGCAAACCCAGTGGGCGGGCGTGCTACTTCGCCTACTGGCGCGACAACCGCCCGGATTGGCGGTCGACGGCGGCGCAGTGGCGGGCCGGGCAGCTGCTGGGAACCGCCTTCCCGTGCGAGGACGGGGCGGTGCTGTCACTGATCCAGCCGCCGGTCACGCACGGGCCGCGCACCGCCGGGCAGACCGAGCGGCGTTACCGGGACATGGTCGCCGCGATCCCGGAACTCGCTGCGCGACTGGCCGATTGCGAACCGCTCGGGCGGGTGCGCTCGGCCACCGACATCGTCTCCTACTTCCGCCGCTCCAGCGGTCCCGGCTGGGCGCTGCCCGGCGACGCCGGCCACTTCAAGGATCCGGTCACCGCGCAGGGCATGCGCGATGCGATGCGCTACGGACGGCTGCTCGGCGAATACGCGGCCCCGGTACTCGACGACCCGGCCGCGCTGGACCGGGCAGTGACCCGATGGGAGCACCAGCGCGAACAGGACTGCCTGCCCATGTACCAGTGGACCAACCGGCTCGCCCGTGGCACCGAGATGACACCGCTCGAAGTGCAGCTGTACCGCGCCGGCGCGGCCGACCCGCACCTGGCCGGCCTCGCGCTGGATGTGATGACCCGGGCGCGAACTCCCGACGAACTGCTGACCCCGGCGCGGGCGGCGAAGTTCGCGATACAGGCATTGGCGCACGCGCCGGCGGCCGCGGTGGTGGACACCGTGATTCGCGAGGTGTGCGACAACGCGCAGGACTGGCGGGAACGTCAGGCGGCGCGGTGGGGTTCGGCGTGGTCGCGGTGGCCCGCGGCGGCGCCGAAGTGAGGGCCGGGCCGGCCGGCGGGCCCTCGACACTGCCGGACCTCGGTGAAAAGACTTCGCAGGCGCAGATATTCGGGCTTCGGGATCGACGCAGGGCCGGTCCCGCTCGCTGATTCGAGGAGTGGACATGACCGGTCGGGACAATGCGGGTGGATTCGGCAGGCGGCAGTTGCTGCGAGGCGCGGCGGTCGCGGGCGCGGCTCTGGCGGCGAGCGGCACCTGGGCCACGGCGGCAGCGCGGGCGAATCCGGGCCGCCGCCAGCTCGGCCCGGGACGCACAGTGGCGGTGTTCGGTGGTGGGGTCTCGGGGTTGACCGCGGCGCACGAACTGGCCGAACGCGGCTACGCGGTCACGGTGTACGAGCCGACCGCGCTGGGCGGGAAGGCGCGCAGTATGAGCGTGCCCGGCACCGGGGCGGGTGGTCGCGCCGATCTGCCGGGCGAACACGGCTTCCGCTTCTTCCCTGGCTGCTACCAGCACGTGCCCGACACCATGGCGCGAATTCCGTTCCCGGGCAACGCGAACGGTGTGGCCGGAAATCTGATCCGGGTGGAATCGACGGTGGCCGGATTTCCGGATCTGCCGCCGGTGACGGTGCCGACCGAGATCGCGGGGCTGCGCGAGCTGAACCCCGAGCGCATCCGCAACTCGCTCGTCGCCGGATTCGGCTTCGTGCCGCAGCTGCCGCCGCAGGAGCTGGCGTTCTTCGGCGATCGGATGATGATGTGGTTCACCAGTTCCCCCGAACGCCGCTTCGGCGAATGGGAGTACCGATCATGGGTGGACGCGGTCGCGGCGAACGGGAAGTCGCAGGCCTATCGGGACTATCTGGCGCGCGCCCTGACCCGGATCACGGTGGCGGCGAAGTCGGAGACCAGCTCCGCGCGCACCATCGGAACCATCGGAGAGGCATTGGTTTTCGCCGGCGCCGGCATCGCGCCGCAGTATCGCGGCGGGGTGGACCGGATCCTGAACGGCCCCACCAACGAGGCGTGGATCGATCCGTGGGTGGCGCACCTGTCCGGACAGGGAGTCCGGTTCGTCACCGGCGCGGGACTGACGAGCCTGCGCCTGTCCGGTGACCGGATCAGCGGTGCGAACGTGGGCGGACGTGCGGTGCAGGCGGATTGGTACGTATGCGCGATGCCGGCCGACCGCGCGGCCACGATCCTCGACGACGACATTCTCGCCGCGGACCCGGCGCTGGCCGGGATGCGTGAGCTGGTGCTGGATTGGATGGTCGGGGTGCAGTTCTATCTGCGCCGGCCCACCGGCGTGCCGGAAGGACATATCGCGGCGCTCGGCTCGCCGTGGGCGATCACCGCACTGCGGCAGGCGCCGATGTGGCGCGGCGATTTCGCGGCCCGCTACGGCGACGGGACGGTGGTGGAATGCCTGTCCGCCGACGTGTCGGACTGGGACACCCCCGGCATCCTGTTCGGCAAACCGGCCAAACAGTGCTCGAAAGACGAAGTGGTGCAGGAAGTCTGGGCACAACTGAAACGCTGGCTCAACACCGGCACCGGCTGGCTGCGCGACGACGACCTGCACTCGTGGTTCGTCGATCCCGGCGTACATTTCGAGGAGGGCGGCAACCGCAACGACACCCCGCTGCTGGTGAACACCGTCGGCTCCTGGGACCACCGGCCGGAGGCGCATTCGGCGATCGGCAACGTGTTCTTCTGCGGCGACCACGTGCGGACCGGCATCGACCTGGCGACCATGGAGGGTGCGTGCGAGGCGGGACGCAAGGCGGCCAACGCGGTGCTCGACGCGGCCGGTGACGCGGCGCCGCGGGCGGCGGTGTTCCCGATGTACGCGCCGCCCGAGCTCGAACCGTTCAAGCGCATCGACGCCGACCGCTATCGCGCCGGGCTGCCGCATCTACTCGATATGTGAACGGCTGCGCAGGAATTCGGCGGTCGCCGGGCTCGCGGGCAGGAACGACTCGATCGCGAGTTCGGCGACCGTGACGTTCATCGGACTGCCGAAGATGGTCATGGTGCTGATGAAATCCAGGTCGATATCCCCGCGTTCGGCGTCGTGGTGGCGCAGCCGCAGCGGGACGACGGCCTGATCCGGTTCGGGCAGGCCGGGATCGTCGCGGCCACCGGGATATTCGAGCAGTTCGGCGCGCAGCGCGGCCAGATCGGCCGAGCCGGTGGCCTCGATCTGGCGATCGACGCGTTCGAACAGATGTCCGCGCCACTGCGCGAGATTCAGGATCCGCGGCGCCAGACCCTCCGGGTGCAGGCTCAGCCGCAGCGCGTTGACCGGCGGAGTCAGCAGATCGGCGCGAACGCCGTCGAGGAACAGGGCGACACCGGAATTGGCGTCGACCATATTCCACTGCGCGTCCACGGCCAACGCCGGATACGGCTCGTAGCCGGTGAGGATCTGCCGCATCGCGGTGCGGACGGGGGCCATGGTGGGGGTATCCAATCCGGGTTCGGCGTAGACCGGGGCGTAACCGGCGGCCAGCAACATCCGATTGCGTTCGCGCAGTGGGATGTCGAGCTCCTCGCTGAGGTGCAGGATCAGCTGGCGGCTCGGCGTGGACCGGCCGGTTTCGACGAAGCTGAGGTGACGGGTCGAGGTTTCGGCGCGCCCGGCCAGTTCCAGCTGGCTGAGGCGGCGGGTGCGACGCCAATGGCGCAGCAGATCCCCGGCAGTATGGGTCGGCACCTGCTCGATCGTATGCGGCACGGGTGGGCGTGACGATTACCTCGCGGGTCATGATCGCTGTCCGGATGCCCGGTGCGCGGCTCACGGTTAGGGTGGATTGCGTGTCGTTGGTGCAGGCTGGACTGGACCGGCTGCCCGAACGCTGGCGCGCACTGTTGCTCGCCCATCGGGAGCTGATGAAATTCGCCGTCGTCGGCGCGATCACGTGGTTCGTGGACACCGGAGTGGTGTACGCCCTCAAGCTGACCGTATTGCCGGACAAGCCGCTGACCGCGCGCGCGTTCGGCGTGCTGATCGCGACGATCGCCTCCTACATCCTGAACCGGGAATGGTCGTTCAACACCCGCGGCGGGCGCCAGCGCAGTCACGAGGCCGCGCTGTTCTTCGCCGTCAGCGCGCTCGCCGTCGGCGTGACCGTCATTCCGCAGGCGGTCGCGCTGTACGTCTTCGATATCCGGGTGCCGCATGTGAGCGCGTTCACCCAGGCGGTCTCCAACTTCATCACCGGGCAGATTCTCGGTGTCCTGCTGGCGATGGCCTTCCGGTTCTGGGCGTTGCGCCGATTCGTCTTCCCCCAGGATCTGCGCGAGGCCGAACTGGAGATCCTCTGACCGCCGCAACCGCGAGGCGCCGAAACCGCAGGTGGTGACGGGCATCACGGCCGGTGCCTACAGGTGGACCTGGCGGCCCGGCCCGCCGGCGAGCCCCGATACCATGATCTCGTGCGAGCAACGGCCGACCCTTCCACGCAGCTGCGTGGTGGATGCGTCGGTGCCGCCGCGGGCACGGTGAGTATCGCCGCCCACGCCCTCGGTGGTGGCGCGGTGGCACCCGGCTCCACGGCGATCATGATGCTGATCGCCGCCAGCACCGCGATCGGCTGCCTCGCCGCACACACCCGCACCGGATTGTTCCGGCTGATGGGCCTGCTCGCGGTCGGCCAGGCGATCGGCCATCTGGCGTTGTCGACGTCCCCGCACTGCCACGAGGTGCTGATCACCGCCCCCATGCTGGTCGCGCACATCACGGCGACCGTGGTCGGGGCGGTCCTCGTCCGCGGCGCGGAAATCACACTGCGACGCGCCGTTTCGCTGATCCGCCGCGTGGTCGGCGCGGTCGCGCACAACCTCGGCGTCTCCAGCGCTCCGGTCGTCGTCTCGGTACCGGATGCGGTGACCGCGCCGCGGCGGATCGTGCTGGCCTCCGGCACCGGGCGGCGCGGGCCGCCGAGGCTCACCGGTTCGTTCGCTGCCTTGCACCGCGTACCCGTGTGGGCGTGATTTATCGGCACATCGGTGGACGCGTCCACTGGCATGCCGGAGTGCGGCCGGACCACGGATGACGATCAACGGCTGAGCCACCCGATGTACGGATAGCTCTCGAGAGCGTCACATCGGATCGCACAGCACGCGCAGCCGCGCCCGTGCGGCAACGTCCGTGAGCCAGTGACGGCACACCGCCGAGCTGCAGCCGCCGACCCGCAATCGGCAATCGGCAATCGGCAATCGGCAATCGGCAATCGGCAATCGGCAATCGAGGCTGCGGCTACCCGAATCGACCGTTAGCGCACGGCACCTGGACGGCCGACCCTTTGCCGAAGCGGTCGGTCGAGCTGTCGGCGTATCGGTCGACGTCGGCGCGCCTGCACGCTCGGTCACGGTCATCGCTGTGCCGGTCCGGCCCTGACCGCTGATCGGGCGCAGTGCTGGTCGGTCGGTCCTCGTCGGTTTCCGACGACGTCCTGGGCGATCGGATACGCCGGACAGGCTTGCGGGTGGCTGATTCGCGTGTGACCGCGGAGGTCGCACCGCTCGCCGCTGGGCACGCAGCAACGAACGAACACCGGTGGCGGTACACGCCGCGCACTCACCCCTACGCCGCGCAACGCGTGGTTCGAGGGTGTGACGAGCGCCCGGGCGCGGTGAGAATCCGCGACGACGTGCCGCCTGCTCGATGAAACCCCTTCTCATGCAATGGAGTTCACCAATGTCCTCTCTCCCCCACACCGGGCGTTCCCCCCTCGCCTCGAGCGACCGCGGCCCGCGCCGTGCGGCATCCACCCAGGCCCGGTCCCACGGTGCGACACGGCCGTCCCGCCACACGGCAGGTTCCACCCGCCGGCGTCGGTCGGCGAGCCTGCTGATCACCGCCGCGGCCTCGATCCCACTGCTGCTGGCCGGCTGTTCGTCCGGCAGCACATCCACCGCCGCGGACGCCGATTCGGTCACCGTGGGTGATCAGTGGATCAAGGCCGCCAACGCGGGGATGTCGGCGGCGTTCGCGAATTTCACCAACACCAGCGGCCACGAGATCCGCATCGTCGACGCGACCAGCCCGGCCTCGGCGCGCGTGGAGATTCACGAGGTGGTCCAGTCGAACGGCGCGTCCATGATGCGTCCCAAGGCCGGCGGGCTGGCGATCCCCGCCCACGGCAGCGCGAAACTGACGCCGGGCGGCGACCATCTGATGTTCATCGACCTGAAGGCCCCGCTGCGCACCGGAACGCAGACGCCGATCACGGTGAAGTTCGCCGACGGCACCAGCACCACCTTCACCGCGCAGGTGCGTGACTTCGCGGGCAATCAGGAGAATTACGCACCGACTACGGCCGCCCACGGTGGCTGAGCGGCTGTCGCGGCGCCGGTTGCTCGGCGGCAGTGCGGTCGCGGCGGGTGCGGCGGGGGTCGCGGGGCTCACCCTCGGCGCCGAACGCTGGACCCGCCATACCGGGACCGCCGATCCGGGCACCGCACGCGAACCTTTCTATGGACCACACCAGGGCGGGGTCGCGACCGCGCCGCAGCAGCACGCGGCGTTCGTGGCCTTCGATCTGCGACCCGGCACCGCCCGTGCCGACCTCGTGGGATTGCTGCGCATCTGGTCCGGGGACGCGGCGCGGCTCGCGGCCGGTGAGCCGACGCTGGCCGATACCGAGCCGGAGCTGGCTCACCGGCCGGCGCGGTTGACCGTGACCATCGGATTCGGCCCGCGGCTGTTCACCGTGGCGGGACTGGAATCCGCGCGGCCGCACTGGCTCACGCAACTGCCCGGCTTCACCATCGACCGGCTCGATCCCGCATTCTGTGACGGGGATCTGCTGCTGCAGGTCTGCGCGGACGAGGCGACGACAGTGGCGCATGCGGTGCGGGCGCTCTCGCGCAGCGTGACCTCGCTGGTGACCGTGCGCTGGACCCAGCGCGGATTCCGCAACGCCGCTGCCGGGCAGACGATGCGCAATCTGATGGGTCAGGTCGACGGCACGGTCAACATCGCCCCCGGGGCCGATTTCGATCGGCTGGTGTGGGACGACGGCGCGCCCCTGCCGTGGCTGCGGAGTGGAACGTCGATGGTGCTGCGCCGGATCGCGATGAATCTGGACACCTGGGACGAACTCGACCCCGAGGGGCGAGAACTGACCGTGGGCCGGCGCATCGCGAGCGGGGCGCCGTTGACCGGAACCCGGGAAAGCGACAATCCGGATTTCGCGGCCGTGGACTCCCACGGCATCCCGGTCATTCCGCCCTCGGCGCATATCGCACGGGCGCATCACACCAGCGACGGCGAGCGTTTCCTGCGCCGCGGCTACAACTACGACGATGCGCCCGCGCCCGGGACCACCTCGAATTCAGGGCTGTTGTTCGCCGCCTACCAGCGCGATATCGCGGCGCAGTATCTGCCCGTGCAGCGTCGCCTCGCCGAATTCGACGCCCTGAACACCTGGACCACTCCCGTCGGGTCCGCGGTGTTCGTGATTCCACCGGGAATCACCGACGCGCAGGGCTATATCGGCCAGACCCTGCTGGAGGGCTGAACCGGGCACCGCACGCACTCGATGCGGTTCGGCAACAGGTGCCGAACCGCATCGGATGTCAGTGCCACAGCACGGCCACGAACACGTTGGCGATGGCCAGCAGTCCGGCGGCGTCGACCATCCAGGCAATGGTCTTGCCACGCTTGGCATCCGCGTGTGCGATCTCGGCCAGACCGGCCACGGCGACCGCGATGACCAGTTTCACCACGATCTTGGCCATGTCGAGATCCTTGTCGAGCGAATCGATGCCGTCGGCCATGCCGACCAGAATCAGACCCGTGACGATCTGCGCCCGCGCACCCCAGAGCATCACCTGCGACACGGCCGGCCGGCCGGCGGCGTATCCGCCGATCACCGCGGCGAGTCCGAGCAGGTGGGTGACGACCACCAGGTTGTAGACCACTGTCATGGCTCACAGCGTAGATCATCGGCACCAATTCAACGACACGGCGTAGTAGGGCTTACATCCCCGCCGGGCCCCGGATATCCGCACCGCCGCAGGCATTCTCGCGGGCTCGCTTTCACGGTGCCGTTGTCCCGCCGTGCGCAGGCACAGCCCCGCCCCGCGCCGATCCTCGGACGCGGGGCGGAACGGGGAGAATTATTCGACGATCAGCAGGCTGCCGCGCGGCACCATGGTGATGCCGGCGGGGTCGACCTTGCCGATCACCGGCCCGGTGCATCCCCGCCCGGCGTGGACCTCGATCACCTTGTCGGTGCTGTTGCCGACGGTGAGCTGGTAGGCGTGCGGTTCGATGCAACCGGTCGGGTTGTTGTAGATCTGCCCGTTGACGGTGACAGTGCCCTGCGCGGCCTGCGCGGCACCGGCGCCGAGCACTGCGAACGCGCCCGCCGCCGCGACGGCGGTGATGAGTCCAGCGGTGCGAATCATGAAATCCTCCAGTTTGTTTCGGCCCGACCGTCGCTCAGGTTACCGGTTCCGCCGCCCCCGGCCACAGCACCGACGCGGACCCGGCGGAAATACGCGCGTTTCACGCCGGATCGGGTCGGGTAGTCATCCTCAGGTGGCTCTCTTCGGTCGTGCCGCGGCAACGGCGCGGAATCGAGTGGGTCGGGACTGCTGGGTCGCTTGGTGATGGCTAGGAGAAGAGGGTGGCGGTTGTACTCGTGCTGCGCGCACGTGGACTGGGTGATCTTCTCACCGCGGTCCCCGCTCTTCGCGCGCTACGCCGGGCGAGGCCGCGCGATCACATCGTGCTGGCCGCACCGCACCGGCTCAAACCCATCGTCGACCTGATCACCTCGGTCGACGAGATGGTCGCCGCCGCCGACCCGCACACCATGCGCTGGGACGGCGCGGCCCCCGCCCTGGCGGTCAATCTGCAGGGCCCCGGCGCCGACGGCATCGTCGAACTCTCCCGCACCGAACCCGCCCGGCTGCTCAGCTACCGCAATGCCGCCTTTCCCGATCTCGACGGCCCCGAATGGCAAGCGGATATGCACGACATCGACCGCTGGTGTCATCTGCTGGAATCGGCCGGAATCAACGCCGACCGCCGCAATCTCGGCTTGGTGCCGCCGGTGGCCACCACCAGTCACCGCGACTGTGTAGTGGTGCACGTGGGCGCCGGAGCACCCGCCCGCCGCTGGCCCGGTGAACGATTCGCCGCGGTGATCCGGCATCTGCTCGTACAAGGTCGCGAGGTCGTGGTGACCGGCGACGAATTCGAACGCGACCTCGCCCTCGGCATCGCCGCCCGCGCGGGGCTGTCGCACGACCAGGTACTGGCCGGGCAGCAGAATCTCATCGAACTATCGGCCACCGTCGCCGAGGCCGCGCTGGTGGTGTGCGGCGATACCGGTGTCGCACATCTGGCGACGGCATTCGGCACCCGCACCGTCGCGCTGTTCGGCCCCACCGCCCCCGGCCGCAGCGGGCCGCCGCCGCATCTGTCCGGCCGCCACATCGCGCTGTGGGCGGGCCACACCGGCGAGCGCGACGGCGACACCCCCGATCCGGGTCTGCTGCAGATCACCGTCCCGGACGTCGTGGAGGCCGTCGACACGCAGCTGGACCGCCGCCGGTGGGCCGAGGCCGACCGGCGCGGAACCGCCTATCGCCGGGTCGGGTGAGCGCCCCGCCGCGGCGGCGGGCAGCGTGGTAATCGACACGAACCGCCTGACCGGACACGTTCGGGCAGTATCGTGTGCCGATGATCACCGTCCGAACGAAAATCTGCGGTATCCGTAGCGAGTCCGATCTCCGGGCCGTCGTCGCCGCTGATGCGGACGCGGCCGGATTCATTTCGGGCACGACGCATTTCAGCGAAGACGAACTCGACCCGGAATCGGCCCACCGGTTGTCACGGCTGGTGCCCTCCTCGATGGAGCGCGTACTGGTCACCCATCTCACCGACGCCGGCGAGGTGTTGCGCCTCGCCGACCGGATCGGCGTCGACTGCATTCAGCTGCACGGCCTGATCTCCCACGACACCGCGCGCGCGGTCCGGCGCGGTGCGGGCGGGCGGCGGGTGATCCGCGCGGTCCACGTCACCGGCCCGGAGGCGGTCGCCGCCGCCGAGCGCGCGGCCCCCGATTGCGATGGGCTCGTGCTGGATTCGCGTTCCGCCGACCGGCTGGGCGGCACCGGGCGCACCCATGACTGGTCGATCAGCGCTCGCATCGTCGAACTGTTGGACGACTCGGCATTTCCGGTGATGCTCGCCGGTGGACTCGACCCGCACAACGTCACGGCCGCGATCGACGCCGTCCGGCCGGCCTGGGTCGATGTCAACTCCGGCGTCGACGACGGCCGGGGCGACAAGGACCCGGCGACCTGTACCGAATTCGTCAGGGCGGCACGCGATGTCGCGGTGCCGATCGCTGCTCTAGCCCGGCCGCGATCAGAATGAGCAACCCCGCCGCGGCGGTCGCCGCGGTGGGCAGGCTCCGGGTGGCCACCGCTCCCACCAGCGTGGCCACGACGGCCTCGTTGAGCCCGATGACGCTGGCCGTGGCCGCGCTCAATCGCCGCAGCGCCAGCCAGTAGAGCGCGAATCCGGGTCCGAGCAGGGTGGCGCCGATCGCGGCCAGCTCGGCCGCCACCCGCCCGGACGGTGGATCGAGCACCAGCAGCGGGCTGCTCGCGATGCCGCCGAACAGCAACTGCAAGGCCGCCGAGGTGGCCGTGTGGTCCGGTCCCGAGTGCCGGGCGACCACACTGACCAGCATCGCCACACAGGCCGCACTGCCCAGTGCCAGGGCGCATCCGGTCAGGGCCGCGATCTGCGCGTCGCCGCCCGGGTGCCGCCAGGCGACCAGCCAGATCGCCGCCCCGACCAGCAGCAGTTCGGCCAGTACCGGCAGCGTGGGCGCCCGCCGCCCGCGGACCAGTGCGGCGGCGATGATGAGGACCGGCGCGGTCAGGTGCAGGGCGACCACCACCGGCAACGGCCCCATCCGCAGCGCCGCCACGTACAGCGCCAGATTGGCGGCCTCGAGCCCGCCCAGCCGGAAGTACAGCGCCGGATGAGCGGTCAGCGTCGTCCACGGGTGCTGTCCGCGCAGCCGCGCCCAGATCAGCAGCGGCACCGCTCCACCGAGGGCCACCAGGCCCGCGGTGGTGGGAGCGGCCAGCGTTGCCAGCAGGGCACTGGAGGTACCCCACAGACAGGTCACCGCGACCATGAGGACCAGCGGCCCGTTCATCGGCTCAGGCGAGCAGATAGGTGACCACCGGCATGACCAGCGCGGTGAACGCGGCGAAGACCGCGCTCGCCACGTGCCGCTTGGGTAGTCGCGGAAAGCGCGTCGCCAGACCGCAATACGTACCCACCGCGACGAGTGCCGTTCCCCAGACCACCAGCGCGCGGCTGCCGACCGTGCCGAATACGGTGTCGAAACCCACCGCCAGCGCGAATACCGTCGCACCGGCGGAGGCCGCCAGCACCAGCAACGCCTGTCCGGCAGTCGAATTCATCAACATGCGATGACGGCCCAGCGTGGCGATCGCCTGCGGGTCGGTGCGATGGGCGCCGTCGACCCGGCAGATCTCGTCGTACACCTTGGCCGGATTCACCCGCTCGTTGATCGCCGGACGCACCTGCAACAGCGCCTCCAGCGCCTGCGTGGTGGCATAGGAGGTGACCGGGCCTTCGTCGGAGATGCGGAATCCGCCCCGGTAGATGGCCAGTGCGTCCATCTCCTGCATATCCAGCAGCGCGACGATCGCCGCCCGCACGGCCGGGTCGAAGATGGTGCGGCTGTCGGCGGCGATCACGGCCCCGACCGCCAGGTGCAAGGTGAGGTGACGCCAGGTGTCGACGAGATCGTCACGGCGGAAGATCTCGGTCTCGATATCGCACTCACCGCGGCGCAGTCCGGTCAGCAGGCGCTTGACCGCCAGCTCGCACGCGCGCTCGGCGCGCTTGTCACCGATCCGGACGATCTCCGGCCGGGCGAGCACGGCCGCGATATGCGCCGCCGCGTACATCGGCAACGTCCGGGGCTCTTGATACATCGAGGACACCAGATAGGCGATGCCGCGCGAGATGGCCTGATGGCGTTCACCGTCGAAGGCCCCGCCGCCGATCAGCGCCTCGACCGCGGCAGAGGTCGCGGTAATCGACACCGGGCCAAGGAAACCCGACATCCGCCAGCCACCGGTTTCGGAATCCTGCTGGTCCAGCAGATTTCGCACGGCACCGGCCAGGCCGGGGTCGGACTCCTCGATGTCGAGGCAGCGCAGGGCCCGGATCCGCCACGCGACATCGATCGGCGTGCGGAAGTACCATTCGTCGCCGATCGGCCGTTGCACGACCGTTGCCCGCACCAGCATGGCGACCTTTGCGGCACGCGGGATTTCGCACCCGGCTCGATGCAGGATGCAGACCACCTCGGCGGTGTTCTGCGGATTGGGCGGCACATCGGGGATCCAGCCCCAGCCCGCACCCCCGTCGAGATGCGGTAACTGACTGCCGCGCAGCCATTCCACTGCCATCCGGATTCGCTCGTCGATGTTCGACATGGCCCTCCGCCCCCTTGATACGAAGCCCCGTAGATTTTCGTTGGGGCTGATAACCGCCAAGTTACTCGGATGGTCCGACAAGCAGCGCCGCCGTTCGGCGCCCGAATTGCCTGGTAGCGAACATATTTCGGTTCCATCTCGAGCCTCGCCGCCGGCGGTGTGCGGGACAGCGTCACGAAAGACCAAGGCCGCGCGCAGGTTTCGCGGGACGGCGCTGCGGGTGTTCACCCTCCTGGAGGGGCCCGTTATCCGGGGGCAGTCGACCCGTTGCCGGAACGCTTCCGGCCCGAATCCGAATTGCAACCCACGACGCGCCGATACCCTGCGCTACCGGCCCGCGCGGCGCAAATCCCGTGACAGAGCTCGCCTTCCGCCGACGGCGAACCGGTACCGGAGTATGAGAGCCGAACAGTACGGCCGGGGGACGCGCGACGGGTAGCAGCGCCCGCACACTTCGCGTCATGACCACGATCAGCTACCCCGCCCGTCGATGGCACCGGCCGTTGCTGTGGACCGCGGCGGCGATGGCGGCACTCGCGCTGTGCTGTCTGTGCGCCGCGCCGTTCGACGACCGCCGCATCCTCGGTGAGTCGGTATGGCTCAAACCCGGCAAGTTCGGCATCGCGTTCTGCCTGTACACGCTGACCCTCGCGTGGCTGCTGTCGGTGCCGCACCGCGGTGCCCGCGTGACCTGGTGGGCGGGAACCGTTTTCGCCCTCACCGGCGTCGTGGACGTGGGTTTCATCGTGGTGCAGGCGGCACGCGGCACCTTCAGCCACTTCGACACCGAAACCGATGCGGTCAATTCGATCGGCCAGATGGTGTTCGCCTCCGGCGTACCGGGCCTGTTCGTCGCGAACCTCGTCGTCGCGGTGATCCTGTGCCGGCAGCGCGTCCTGGACCGTCCCACGAGCCGGGCCGTGCACGCCGGGCTCACCATCGCCGTCGCCGGGATGGCGCTCGGATATCTGATGGGCTTCACCGGCGAGCAGACGGTGCGTGACGCCCACGGCCGTCCGGTGCGGCTGGCCGCCGGCCATACGGTGACCGATACCGCCCTGCCCGTGCGCGACGGCGTGGGCGGTATGCCGATCACGCACTGGAGCACGATCGGCGGCGATCTGCGGATCCCGCATTTCGCGGGGCTGCACGGCATCCAATTCCTGCTCGCGGCGGTCGTGATCACGGCCTGGCTCGCGCGGCGGCGGCCCTGGCTGGACGAACGGGCGCGCGCCCGGTTGATCGGTGTCCTGGCCCTCGGCTACGCCGGGCTGGTGGCGCTGCTGTTGTGGCAGGCGCTGCGAGCGCAGCCGTTGATCCACCCCGACCGCGCCGCCGTGCTCGCATTCCTCGCACTGAGCGTGGTGACACTGGGCGCGGGCGCGGCCGTCGTGCGGCACGCTCAGCGCAGCCGCTCGGCGTCCTTGGCGAGTTCGACGAGATTGGCGGTCAAAGCGGCCAGCTCCGACGGGTCGGCGCCCTCGGCGACGGCGGTCGCGACATCCTCGGCCGCGCAGCGGGCGGCGAACCAGCGGTCGGCGAGATCGGCGGCCTCCTGAGCGCTCAGCACCACCGAATCCTCCGGAATACCGGTGCCCTCCAAACCCTTGCGATGTTCGTAGGCGCGCTGGCGGCAGGATTGCCGGCAGTATCGGCGGCGACGGCCGATTTCGGAATCGGCGATTTCCCGACCGCACCACAGACACGACGACAGCACACGGCGCGACATGACCCGACACCTTAGCCGTCCGCCCGGCACTCGCGCCCGGGCCACGCCGCAACCGGCGAATCGCCGCTACCGCCCGGGCCGGTCTCGGCCGGGCCCGGCCGAGACCGTAAAATACCCCGGTTGACCGTCGCGGGAACCGATCGGGCCGCCGGCGCGTTGATAGTCAAGTAGAACGTTGCCGACAGGCCAGAGAGGACCGCACACCATGGCAGATCGCGTACTCCGAGGTAGCCGGCTCGGAGCGGTGAGCTACGAGACGGACCGCGACCACGACCTGGCACCACGTCGAGTGGCGCGGTACCGGACCGACAACGGCGAGGAGTTCGACGTCCCGTTCGCCGACGACGCCGAAATCCCGCCGACCTGGCTGTGCCGTAACGGCCAGGAGGGCATCCTGATCGAGGGCACCACCCAGGAGCCCAAGAAGGTCAAGCCCCCGCGCACCCACTGGGACATGCTGCTGGAACGCCGCTCCAAGGAGGAGCTCGAGGAACTGCTGCAGGAGCGCCTCGAACTGCTCAAGACCCGGCGCGGCCGGTAGATCGAGTACACAGCGAAAGTCCCCTCGCACCGACCGGTGCGAGGGGACTTTCGCTTATCGGGACCGTCAGTGACTGGCCACCTTGCGGTACTGCAGCAACGCCAGCGGCACCGCGACGGCCAGAATCGCCACCGAACACGCCACCGCGTATTCCACGCAGTGGTCGACCGGCCAGCCGTGCGGGGCGGCGAAGGTCGGCGGTGAGCTGTTGGCGAACAGTTTCCGCCCGGACGCCGAGACCGCGGTGATCGGATTCCACTCCGCGATCGAGCGCAGCGGGCCGGGCAGCGTCTCGGCGGAGATGAAGGCCGAGGAGATGAACGTGACCGGGAACAGCCAGATCAGTCCCGCGCTCTGCGCGACCTCGACATTCGGCGCGATCAGCCCGGTCAGCGCGCCCACCCACGACATCGCGAACGCGAACAGCAGAATGATCGCGAACCCCAGGGCCGCATCGGCCACCGACCCGTTGATCCGCCATCCGACCAGATAGCCGCAGGCCACCATGACGGCCAGCGCCACCACGTTGACCACCGTGTCGGACAGGGTGCGCCCCATCAGCACCGCCATCCGCGACATCGGGAGCGTGCGCATCCGGTCGATGATGCCCTTCTGCAGGTCGTTGGCCAGGCCCACCGTCGTGAACGCCGCGTTGAACGCGACCGTCTGGGTGAAGATGCCGGCCAGCAGGAATTCGCGATACTGGCCGCCGCCCAGCGACGCCCCGAAGATGTAGGAGAACAGGAAGACGAACATCAACGGCTGGACCGTCGCGGTCACCAGCAGGGTCGGCACCCGCAGGATGGTCAGCAGGTTGCGGTAGGCGATGATCGCGCTGTCGCGGAACACCCGGACCGGCGCCGCGATGGTATGGACGTCGCTGTCGGTGTCGGGCCGCGTCACCGCCGCGTCGGTCTGCGTGGGTTCTGCCGCCGTCTCCGATTCGGCGACCGCCGCTTCGACGGTACTCACGACATGATCTCCTCTGCTACGTCTTCGGTTTCGGATTCCTCGATCGGCTCTGCGGGCGTGCCGGTCAGCGACAGGAACACATCGTCGAGGCTCGGCCGGGTCACCTCCGCATCCACCACACACACCCCCGCGTCGTCGAGCCGGCGCAGGGCTTCGACCATGGTCCGGGTGCCGTCGCCGACCACGATCGAGACGTGATCGGCTCCCGGCTCGTGGATCGGCTCGCCGAGGCCGACCTCGCTCAGCACGGATTTGGCCGGGCCCGGATCCTGCCCCTCGGCCAGAGTCACGGTGAGCCGGTCGCCGCCGATCGAGGTCTTCAGTTCGTCGGCGGAGCCGCGCGCGATCACGCGGCCCTTGTCGATCACCGTGATCCGGTCGGCCAGCTGATCGGCCTCCTCCAGATACTGGGTGGTCAGCAGCACGGTGGTGCCGTCGTCGACCAGATCGCCGATCACCTTCCACATGTCGAGCCGGCCGCGCGGGTCCAGGCCGGTGGTCGGCTCGTCGAGCACCACCACCGTGGGCCGGGCCACCAGCGCCCCCGCGAGGTCCAGGCGGCGGGCCATACCGCCGGAGTAGGTGCCCGCACGCCGCCCGGCCGCATGTTCCAACCCCAGCGCCGAGAGCAGTTCGGTCGCGCGCTCGGCGGACTTCTTGTGGTCCATGCCGTACAGCCGGGCCACCATCCGCAGGTTCTCGAATCCGGACAGATTCTCGTCGACCGCGGCGTACTGCCCCGAAAGCCCGATCCGGGTGCGCACCCGCGCCGGATGATGCACCACGTCGACCCCGGCGACCCGGACATTGCCGGAGGTCGGTTTCAACAGGGTGGTGACTATTCGGACCGTCGTCGTCTTACCGGCGCCGTTGGGACCCAGCAGACCCATCACGGTCCCCGACGGGATCTCCAGGTCGATGCCGTCGAGTACCCGCGCCTTACCGTAGGTCTTGACCAGATCGGTGACTTCCACTGCCAAACTCACAGCGTCTCCTCCGTGTCGCCGCCGGCGGCGGCCTCGAGTTGTTGCCGCAGCACCGGACCGATGACGGCCAGCGCTTCCGGTGTCGTCATGCCGGAATGCCGGCAGCGCAGTTTGCGGTCCTCGATCACACCCGTCACGAACGGTTCCCAGGCCGCGGCGCAGCGCTCCGGATCGGCGAGGTTGACCTCGTCGTCGGCGGCGGTGAAGAACAGCAGATCACCGTCGAAGACGCGCGGCCGGAATCCGTTGGCCTGCACCGTGCCGTTGGCGTATCCGGTGTAGAGCCGCTGCAGGTGGTCCATCGTCAGCGCCGCGAACGGGCCGGGCCGGCCGCGCAGCAACTCGGCCGCCTCCTCCAGGGTCAGGCCCGGATCCACGCCGTTGTCGCCGCCGAGCAGATCGCTGCCGAATTCGCCGATGATGTCGGCCACGCCCGGCATCGCCCGGTCGAGCCAGCGGTCGCCGAGCTGGTAGCTGTCCATCATCGCCAGCAGCGCCACCTGCCGGCCCGCCTCCTGCAGCTGCACCGCGATCTCATGGGCGATCAAACCACCCAGCGACCAGCCGAGCAGATGGTACGGGCCCTCCGGCTGCACCGAACGCATATGCGCGACATAGTCTTTCGCGGCCGCCCGGATCGAGTCGTGCTCCTGCTCGCCGGTGATGTGCGGCGCCTGCAACCCGTAGACCGGGCGGTCGCCGGGCAGATGCGCCAGCAGGCCCGCGTAGCACCACGACAGGCCGATCGCCGGGTGCACGCAGAACAGCGGCGGCAGCGTGGCCTCGGCGGCGGGGCGGATCGGCAGCAACGGCTGCATCGCGACCGCCAGCACATCCTCGCCGGAAGCCGCCAGCTGCCGGGCGATGCCGGCCGGGGTGGATTCGGCGAACATCAGCTGCACCGGCATCTCGACCCCCGCGGAACGCAGGTGTGCCACCACCTTCGTCGCCAGCAGCGAGTTGCCGCCCAGATCGAAGAACCCGTCGTCGACGCCGACCTTGTCGACTCCCAGCACCTCGGCGAACGCGTCGCAGACCGCCGTTTCCATCGGTCCCGACGGCGCGCGGTAGCCGTGCTCGGTGGCGAAGACCGGTTCGGGCAGCGCCTTGCGATCCAGCTTGCCCACCGGGCTCAGCGGCACCGACTCCAGCAGCATGATCGATTGCGGCACCATATAACTCGGCACCAGGCCGGCCACATGGGCGCGCAACTGCGCCGGCGTCGGATCGGTGCCGGTGCGCGGCTTCACATACGACACCAGCGCGGTGGCGCCCGCGGCGGTCCGGTGACCGATCGTGGTGGACCACTCGACCTGGGCGTGGCGGTGCAGTGCGGCGTCGATCTCGCCGAGTTCGATGCGGAAGCCGCGAATCTTGACCTGGTGGTCGGTGCGGCCCACGTACTCGAGTTCGAAGCGGCCACCGCGCTGCACCCAGCGCACCAGATCGCCGGTGCGGTACATGCGTTCGCCGGGCTTGCCGAACGGGTTGGCCACGAACCGCCCGGCGCTGAGCCCGGTGCGGTTGTGGTACCCGCGCGCCAGCGCCGGACCCGACAGGTACAGCTCGCCGACGACGCCGGCCGGGGTCGGATGCAGCCGCGGGTCCAGGACCGCCGCGTGCACACCGCGAATCGGTTCGCCGATGGTGATCGGCGCACCCGGCGCGATCGGCGGGGCCATCAGCGTCACGATGGTCGTCTCGGTCGGGCCGTACACGTTGTGCAGGTTCCGGCCGGGCGCCCACCGCGCCACCAGCTCCGGCGGCAGCGCCTCGCCACCGACGAGTACGTGCCGGAACGAGTCGAGTCCGGCCGGGTCCACCGTGCCGAGCGCGGCGGTGGTGATGAACGCGTGGGTGATGTCCTCTTCGGCCAGCAGCCGGGCGAGCTCCGCACCGCCGTAGAGCCCGGTCGGGGCGATGACCAGTGTCGCCGCCCCGCCCAGGGCGAACAGCAGATCGAGCATCGCCGCGTCGAAGCTCGGGGTGGCGAAGTGCAGCACCCGGCTGCCGGGCCGCACGTCGAACCGCTCGGCGGTTTCGGCGGCGAAGTTCGACAGACCGCCGTGGGTGACCACCACTCCCTTGGGGGTGCCGGTCGAACCGGAGGTGTAGATGACGTAGGCCGGGTTCTCGATCCGCAACCGGCCCCGCCGCTCCGCCGGGGCGATCGGCGCCTCGGAGGCGCGCAGCACGTGCTCCTGCAGGTCCGGTCCGTCCAGGTCCATCCATTCGGCGCCCGCGGGCATCCGCTCGCGGTGCGCGGCGAGCGTAATGCCCAGGGTGGCACCGGAATCGGTGAGCATGTGGGCGATGCGGTGTTCGGGATAGTTCGGGTCCACCGGCACGAACGCCGCACCGGCCTTGGCCACCGCCAGGGTCGTCGCCACCGACTCCATCGACCGCGGAATACCCACGGCGACAAGCATTTCCGGTCCGACCCCGAGGGAGATCAGCACCCGGGCCAGGCGGTTGGTCCACCGGTCCAGCGCACCGTAGCTGATCTCGGCGTCTTCGGTGCGCAGGGCGATCGCCCGCGGATCGGCGGCCACCGCGGCGGCGAAGACCTCGGGCAGCGTCCCCGGACGGCCGGCGAGCGCACCTCGCACGGGCGCCAGCGTCGACCATTCGGTGGGGTCGAGCAGCTCCAGATCGCCCACCGGCAGTTCCGGGTTCGCGGCCGCCGCCTGCAGCAGCCGGGCGAAGCGGGCGCCGAGGCGAGCGGCGCTGGTGTCGTCGAACAGGTCGCGGGCGAAATTCACCGAGACGGTGATCCCGGCCGGTTCCCGCTGCTCTGTCCACGATTCGGTGAGGGTGAATTGCAGATCGAATTTCGCGATCCCCGGATCGGCGTCGCACGCCTCGATCGTCAGCTCGGGCAGCTCCAGGCTGCGCACCGGCTGATTGCGCACCGACAGCATCACCTGGAACATCGGGTGATGCGCCTGCGAGCGCGCCGGATTGAGCACCTCGACCAGCCGCTCGAACGGCACATCCGCATGCGCGAACGCCTCGAGGTCGGTGTCGCGGACCGCCCGCAGCAGATCCGCGAAGGTCTGTGCGCCGCTGACCGGCGTGCGCAGCACCAGCGTGCCGACGAACATGCCGACCATCGCGTCGAGGGCCTGCTGCCCGCGTCCGGCGATCGGGGTGCCGACGGTGATGTCGTGCTCGGCGCTGATCCGGTGCAGGAGCGAGGCCAGCGCGGCGTGCAGGACCATGAACATGGTGACGCCGTGGCGGGCGGCGATGGCCTGCAGTTCGCGATGGGTGACGGCATCGAGGACGCAGTCCACCGTGCCCCCGCGATAGCTCGGCGTCGCCGGGCGACGCCGGTCGGTGGGCAGCGGCAGCAGTTCGGGAATGCCGCTCAGTGCCTCGCGCCAGTAGTCGAGCTGGCGGCTGATCGGCGATTCCGGATCGTCCTCGGCGCCCAGGGTGTCCTGCAGCCACAGCGTGTAATCGGCGTACTGGACGGGCAACTCGGCCCATTCCGGCGCCGACCCGGCCGCATACGACCGGTACGCACCGGCGATATCGGCGGCCAGCGGCTCCAGCGACCAGCCGTCCATCGCGATGTGGTGGACCACCAGCACCAGGACGTGATCGTCGGCGGCGATCCGCAGCAGCTGCGCGCGCAGCGGTGCGGTGGAGGCGAGATCGAATCCGGCCGCCGCGAAAGTCCGTACGGCGCCGGTGATTTCGCCCTCGTCGACGTCTACCACCGGTAGCGCCACCGCGGCCTCGCCGGGGGCGAGCACCCGCTGGTGGGGCTCGCCGTCGACCTCCGGGAAGACCGTGCGCAGCGTTTCGTGACGCCGCTGCACCGCATGCAGGGCCGCGTGCAACGCCGCCACATCCAACGCGCCGTGCATGCGCAAAGCGACCGGCACGTTGTAGACGCCGGACAGATCCTCGGCCGAGGAGGCGTTGAACCGGTTGAGGAACCACAGCCTCCGCTGCGCCGCCGAGAGCGGCACCCGGGCGGGGCGCTCGCGCCGCGTCAGAGCGGGGCCGTGGCCGCCGTCGCGGGCGCCGCCGTCGAGCAGGGCGGCGAGTTCGGCGACGGTCGGGGCGCCGAAGACCGAACGCACCTGCACCCGCACCCCGGTGGCATCGCTGAGCCGGGCCACCAATTGCGTTGCCAGCAGCGAGTTTCCGCCGATCTCGAAGAAGTTGTCGTCGGCGCCGACGGATTCGGCGCCGATCAGCTCGGCCATCACGTGCGCGACCAGACGTTCGGTATCGGTGCGCGGTTCCCGCGCCGTGGTGGTGATCTGCTGCGGTTCCGGCAGCGCGTCCCGGTCGAGTTTGCCGACCGGGGTCAGCGGAATCCGCTCCAGCACGGTGACGCTGCTGGGCACCATATGCGCCGGCAGATGCGCGGCCACATGGTCTCGCAACGCCTCCACATCGAGTTCGGCGCCGGGCTCGGCGGGCAGCACATAGGACACGATCCGCGGTGTGCCGGCGATCGTGCGCACCTCGGTGTGGGCGAAACGCAGCGCCGGGTGCGCGGCCAGCACCTCGGTGATCTCACCGAGTTCGATACGGAAACCACGCAGTTTCACCTGGTGGTCGCTGCGGCCGAGGTAGACGATCTCGCCGTCGGCGCGCCACCGCACCACATCGCCGGTGCGGTACATGCGCGCGCCGTCCGGTCCGTACGGGTCGGCGACGAATCGCGCCGCGCTGAGGTCGGGGCGCTCGAAGTAGCCGCGCGCGACCGACTGGCCACCGAGATACAACTCGCCCGGGACGCCGACCGGGACGGGCCGCAGCCGCTCGTCGAGCACGACCGCATGCACCCCGCGCACCAGCGAGCCGATGGTCACCTGGTCGCCGATTGCGAGCGGACCCGCGATCGTGACCACGATGGTCGTCTCGGTCGGCCCGTAGCCGTTGAACAGCATCCGGCCCGGCGCCCACCGCTCGATCAGATCCGTGCCGAGCGCTTCGCCGCCGACCATGATCGAGCGCAGATGTGGCAGCGGCCAGCGCCGGTGGTCGATGGTGGCCAGTGCGGAGGTGGTCATGAAGGTGTGGCTGATGCGTTCGCGATCCATCAGCGCGGCCAGCTCGTCGCCGCCGTAGATATCGGGCGGGCAGATCACCATGGTGGCGCCCGCGCCGATCGTCAGCAGCAGATCCAGCATCGCCGCATCGAAACTCGGGCTCGCGAAGTGCAGGGTGCGGGCGTCACGGTCGACGCGCATCCGTTCGCGGATCTCGTCGGCGAAGTTCGACAGTCCGGCGTGGGTGACGGCCACGCCCTTGGGCTTTCCGGTCGAACCGGAGGTGTAGATCAGGTAGGCCAGATCGGTCGTCCACGCCGTGCGCAGCCGTTCGCCACCGGTGATCGTGCGCTCGTCCTGGGCGTCGAGTTCGGCGCACAGCACCGGGTCGTCGAGCAGCAACCACTCGGTGGCCGGCCCCGAGCCGTTGCCCGCGGTGGCACGGATCAGCCGATCCCGGTGGGCGGTCACCGACAGTCCGATCGCACATCCGGAATCGGTGAGCATGTGCCGGACGCGGTCGGCCGGATAATTCGGATCGACGGGGACGAACGCGGCACCCGATTTGGTGACGGCCAAGGCGGCGGCCACCGATTCGATCGAGCGGGTCAGCCCGATGGCCACCCGGTCGCCGCTGCCGACGCCGCGAGCGATGAGGGCGCGGGCGAGCCGATTCGAACAGCGCTCCAACTCGGCGTAGCTGAGCTCGTCGTCTCCGCTGCGGATCGCGGTGCGGTGCGGATGCAGGTGCGCGGTGGCGGTGAAGTAGTTCGCCAGGCTGCACTGCGGGGTGGCGGCCGGGCCGCGGCGCGGGGTGAACTCCATGCGTTCGACGTCGGTGCGGGCGTCGATGTCGCGCACCGGAATCCGCGCATCGGCGCTGACCGACTCCAGCACCAGCAGCAGCCGCTCGGCCAGCGTGCGCACCGTGTCCTCGTCGAAAAGTTCCGCGGCGTAGACCATTTCGAGGTCCCGGGTATCGGCGGGCACCCGCAGTTCCAGATCGAACTTGGCCACCGCGATGTCGAGTTCCTCCGCGCGCAACCGCAGGCCGGGCAATTCCAGGGCCGGCGGCGTGGTGTCCTGCACGGTAAGCGCGACCTGCAGCAGCGGCCGCCGTCCGCCGTTGGCGCGGCCGAGTTCCTCGACGATGCGCTCGAACGGCAGTTCCGCGTGCGACATGGCGGAGAGTTCACCGTCACGGTCGGCGCGCAGCTGATCGGCGAAGGTGTGGTCGGGGTCGACATCCGAACGCAGCATCAGGGTGTTGACGAACATGCCGACCAGGTCGTCGAGGCGGGTGTCGCCCCGCCCGGCCACCGGCGTGCCGATGACGATGTCGCGGCCGCCGGTGACGACGCGCAGCACCACCGCCAGCGCCGAGCGCAACACCATGAACAGGCTCACGCCCTGCGCGCGGGCCAGCTCCTCGAGCCGCTCCCGCACCTCTTCCGGCATCCGGATCCGCACGGTGCCGGCGCTATTGGTCGGCTCGGCCGGGCGCGGCCGGTCGTAGGGCAGCGGCAGCTCCTCCGGCAGGCCCTCGAGGGTTTCGCGCCAGAACCGCAGCTGCACGGCCGCGGCGCTGGCCGGATCGGATTCGTCGCCGAGGCATTCGCGTTGCCACAGACTGAAATCGGCGTACTGCACCGGCAGCGGCGCCCAGGCGGGAGCCGCCCCGCCGCGGCGCGCGGTGTAGGCGACCATCAGATCGGTGGTGAGCGGTCCCAGCGACCAGCCGTCCGCGGCGATGTGATGGACCACGATGCCCAGCTGATAGGTGCGAATCCCGGTGCGCAGCACAGTCATTCGCAACGGAATCTCCCGGGTGAGATCGAATCCGCGTTGGGCGAGGCCGCGCAGCGCCACCCGAGCGCCGTGATCGTCGGTCACCACGGGTTCCAGCACCGGCAGGCAGCGGTCGGAGTCGAGGACCAATTGGTACGGACCGGCCTGATCCTCGGGGAAGATCGTGCGTAGCACCTCGTGCCGGTCGACCAGATCGGCCACCGCGGCACGCAGAGCGGGCAGATCCGGATCACCGTCGATGCGCAACGCGAAAGCGATGTTGTAGGCACTGGATTCGGGCGCGTAGCGGTTCAGGAACCACATCCGCTGCTGCGGCAGCGACAGCGGAATCCGGCCGGGGCGTGGGTCGTACCGCGTCAGCGCCACCCGGTTCGTGCGCGGCGCGTGTTCCAGGTGCGCCGCGACACCGGCCACGGTGGGCGTTTCGAAAATGGCCCGGACCGGCAGTTCGACGCCGAATTCGGTGTGCAGTGCGGCGGTGAGCCGCGTGGCCAGCAGCGAGTTGCCGCCGGCGTCGAAGAAGCTGTCCTCGGCGCCCGGTACGGCGTGGCCGAGCACCGTGGCGAAGACCTGCGCGACCCGCTGTTCCAGTTCCGACTCCGGCGCCCGGGACGGTCCGGCGGAGGTGAAGACCGGCGCGGGCAGCGCCTTACGGTCGACCTTGCCCGCCGGAGTCACCGGCACCCGGTCCAGCACCGTGATCGCCGCGGGAACCATATAGGCGGGCAGGTGGCGGCGCGCGGTCTCGAGCACCTCGGCCGGATCGATCTCGGTGTCGGCGGCCAGATAGGAGGCCAGCCGGGCGGCACCGTGCTCACCGGTGTGCACGACGGTCATCGCGAACCGCACACCCGGATGCGCACGCAGCACATGGTCGATTTCGCGCAGTTCGATGCGGAAGCCGCGGATCTTCACCTGATCGTCGGCGCGGCCCAGGAAGCGCAACACACCGTTGCCGTCGGTCGTCACCAGATCGCCGGTGCGGTACATGCGCTCGCCGCGGCGACCGTGCGGATTCGCCGGGAACCGGGCGGCGGTCAGGCCGTGGCGGCCCAGATAGCCGCGCGCCAGGCCGGGTCCGGAGATGTACAACTCCCCCGCGACACCGGGCGGAACCGGACGCAACCGGTTGTCCAGGATGAACAATCGCATCCCACGCACCGGCTTGCCGATGGGGACGGGACGGCCCGCGACCATCGGATCGCTGGCGGTGGCGGCGACGGTGGCCTCGGAGGGGCCGTACATGTTGTGCATGCGCCGCCCGGCGGTCCAGGTGCGGACCAGATCCTCGGGGCATGCGTCACCGCCGACGATGACGGCCTCGAGATCGTCGAGGCCGTCCGGGGATACGGTCGCCAGCGCGGCCGGGGTGATGAACGCGTGGGTGATCCGCTCGTCGCGCAGCAGCCGCGCGAGCTCGGCGCCACCGTAGAGTCCGGCCGGCGCGACCACGATGGTGGCGCCCGCGGCGAAGCCCAGCAGCAGTTCGAGCACCGAGGCGTCGAACGAGGGCGAAGAGAAGTGCAGCGTGCGCGCCGTGTCGCTGACCCGGAACAGGTGCATCTGCTCGTGCGCCAGCGAGGCGATACCGCCGTGGGTGACCACGACCGCCTTGGGCCGGCCGGTCGAGCCGGAGGTGTAGATCAGATACGCCGGATGCGAAATACGCAGCGGCAGTGGGCGATCCCGGTTGGTTATCGGCGCGGACGAGACCCGCGCGAGAGCGTCGGTGAGGACGCCCGAATCCATCAGCAGCCAGTCGGCGCCCTGTTTGCGGTGGCGCCCGCGATGCATCGGACGCTCCGGCATGGCGGCGTGGCTGCGGGCGTCGGTCACGCCGAGCATCGCACCGGAATCGGCGAGCATGTGCTCGATACGTTCGGCGGGGTAGCCGGGGTCGACCGGCACATAGGCGGCACCGGTCTTGGCGACCGCCCAGATCGCGGTGATCGAGGCCAGGCTGCGCGGCAGCGCGATCGCGACCACCACCTCGGGGCCGGCACCGTGTTCGATCAGCACCCGGGCCAGCCGGTTGGAGGCCTCGTCGAGCTCCCGGTAGGTGGTGTCGCGGCCCCGGTATCGGACCGCCACCAGCTCCGGGACCCGTTCCGCGGTTTCGTGCAGCAGCCGCGCCAGGCTCAGCGGTGGCACGCCGGGCGCGCCCGCGATCGGCACCAGTTTGCCGACCTCCCGCGCGTCGAGAATCGGCAGATCACCGACCGGGGTCTCCGGCGCGCCGACCGCGGCATCGAGCAGCCGGACGAAACGCCGCGCCACCGACTCGACCGTGGAGTGGTCGAAAACGTCGGCGGCATAACCGAATTCGGCGGTCAGCGGGCCGTCCTCGGCGTCGGCGGCATCGCTGTCGTGGACGATCAGTTGCAGATCGAATTTCGCGACGCCGACATCCATCGGCAGCACCCGCGCGCTGAGACCGGGCAGGTCGACCCGCAGTTCGGGGTTGTTCTCGTAGGAGAGCATCACCTGGAACAGCGGATGCCGGCCCGCGTCGCGAGAGGGGTTGACGACCTCGACCAGCCGCTCGAACGGCACATCGGCGTTGGCGAAGGCGTCGAGGTCGGTTTCACGGACGCGGTCGAGCATGCGATCGAATCCGGTGGCGGGGTCCACCTCGGTGCGCAGCACCAGGGTGTTGACGAACATGCCGACCAGGTCGTCGAGCGCCGGATCGGAGCGGCCCGCGATCGGAGTGCCGATGGCGATATCGGCGGTGCCGCACAGGCGTGAGAGCAGGCTCGCCAGGGCGGCATGCATGATCATGAACGTGCTGACGCCGCGCTCGGCCGCAACCGCGGCCACCGCGCGGCGGGTTTCGGCCGGAATCGTGAATTCAACTCGGCCACCGGCGGTGTCGCGCTGACGCGGGCGCGGGCGATCGAGCGGAAGGTCCAGCTGATCGGGGAGGTCGGCCAGGGCGGTGCGCCAGTAGGCCAGCTGCCGCGCCAGCGCGCTGGTGGGGTCGGTCTCGTCCCCCAGCAGTTCGCGCTGCCACAGGGCGAAATCGGCGTACTGCACCGGCAGCGGCGCCCACTGCGGTGCCTGCCCCGTGGTCCGCGCGGCGACCGCACCCATCAGATCGCGGGCCAGCGGCGCCACCGACCAGCCGTCGCCGCAGATGTGGTGCAGGACCACCAGGAAGATGTGTTCGTCGGGCCCGGTCGCATACAGCGCCACCCGGATCGGCGCCTGACTGCGCAGATCGAAGCCGTATCCGGCGTATTCGGTGGCCAGGGCCAGCGCGTCGGCACCGGTGGTGTCGATCGGCTCGAGGTTCAGCGGGATTTCGGCGGCCGGGTGGATCACCTGGACCGGGCCGGTCGGCGAATCGGGGAAGGTGGTGCGCAGGCTCTCGTGCCGGTCGAGCACATCGAGCAGCGCGGCGCGCAGCACCTCGACCTCGAGCGGTCCGCTCAGCTCGACGGCCAGCGGCATGTTGTAGGCGCCGGCGTGTTCGGCGAAGCGGTTGAGGATCCACAGCCGCTGCTGAGCGAGCGAGAGCGGAATGCGTTGCGGCCGTGGGCCGGCCACCAGTTTCGGGGAGGACCGGTCGACGCCGTGCGCGCCGATCCGTTCGGCGAGCTGGGCGACCGTCGGCGACTCGAACAGATCCCGGATGGTCAGTCCGGAACCGAAGGCGGCGTTGATCCGGGCCACGGCCCGGGCGGCCGACAGCGAATTGCCGCCGAGGTCGAAGAAGCTGTCCTCGACGCCGAGGCTCGCACCGCCGAGGACCTCGGTGACGAGGGCGGCCAGTTGACGTTCGGTGGCCGTGCGCGGTTCGACGATGCCGTCGCCACCGCGGCGCGCGGGCGCCTCCGGTGCGGGCAGCGCCTTGCGGTCGATCTTTCCGTTGGCGCTCAACGGCAATTCGTCCAGCACGACGACCACCGTCGGCACCATGTACCCGGGCAGGACGCCGCGCAGGTCGGCGATCAGCGCGGTGCTGTCGACGGTGTGTCCCGGTGCGGCCACCACGTAACCGACCAGTTCGTCACCGGCCGGGGTGGTGTGGGCGACGCAGACCGCGCGGGCGATCCGCTCGTCGGCCAGCAGCGCCGCCTCGACCTCGCCCAGCTCGATCCGCTGCCCGCGGATCTTCACCTGAAAGTCACTGCGTCCCAGATATTCCAGGGCCGCGGGCAACCGGTCGGCACCGGTGGCGGGCGGGATCGGATCCATCCGCCAGCGCACCAGGTCGCCGGTGCGATACATGCGCGTGCCGGGGGTGAACGGATTGGCCACGAAGCGATCCGCGGTCAGGCCGGGCCGGCCCAGATAGCCGCGGGCCAGCTGCACGCCGGCCAGGTACAATTCGCCGACCACGCCGGGCGCGACCGGCCGCAAGGTCTCGTCGAGGACGTAGACCTGGGTGTTCCACACCGGCGCGCCGATCGGGATGACGTCGTTCTCCGGCGCGCACGCCCAGTAGGTGACGTCGACGGCCGCCTCGGTGGGCCCGTACAGGTTGTGCAGCTGCGCCCCACCGGCCGATGCCGCCGATCCGGACCGTCGCGCACCGGGAACCGTGGCGTGAAAATCGCGGACGGTCGCAGCCGGCAGCGCCTCACCGCTGCAGAACACCCGGCGCAGTCCGCCGCAGCCGCGCACGTCGGTGTCGGTGACGAAGACCGACAGCATCGACGGCACGAAATGGGCAGTGGTCACGTTCTTTTCGGCGATGATCCGCGCGAGATAGGCCGGATCGCGGTGGCCGTCCGGCGCGGCGATCACCAGCCGCGCGCCGATCTGCAACGGCCAGAAGAACTCCCACACCGACACATCGAAGGTCGCGGGAGTCTTCTGCAGGACGGTGTCGCTGTCGTCGAGTGGATACCGGTGCTGCATCCACGCCAGGCGGTTCACGATGGCGGCGTGGGTGATGCCGACGCCCTTGGGTTTACCGGTCGAGCCGGAGGTGAAGATCACGTAGGCCAGGTGGTCGCGGCGCAGGGGTGCGCGCCGGTCGGCGTCGGTGATCGGCGGTTCGGCGCCGGACTCGTCGGTGCCGAGTTCCTGAACGTCGATCACCGCGACCGATGCGGGGAAGTCCACCTCGTCCCGGGCCGCGGTCAGCACGCACAGCGGCGCGGCCTGTTCGAGGATGTGCGCGGTGCGCTCGGCCGGATGATCGGGATCGATCGGCAGATAGGCCGCCCCCGCACGCACGATCGCGTACATGCCGACCACCAGGTCGAGGCTGCGCCGCATGGCCAGGCCCACAACCGTGTCGGGTCCGGCACCGCGGGCGATCAGCATGCGGGCCAGCCGGTCCGCACGCTGCCGTAGCTGTTCGTAAGTCAGTGTGTCGCCGTCGAATTCGACTGCGATCGCATCCGGCGTCGCCCGCGCCTGCGTGCCGAACAGGTCGGCGAGCGTGCCCGGCCGCTCCGGTACCGCGGTCGCATTCCACTGCCGCAGCACCTCGTCGCGTTCGGCGTCGGTGATCACCGGCACCGCCGCGACCGGATCGGCCGGATCGGCGGTCACAAAGCGGTTCAGGTAGCCGAGGAACCGCTCGTGGTGGCGCGCCAGTTCGGCCGTGCCGTAGAGCTGCGGGTTGGCCTCGAAATCGACGTGGATGCGCCCGCCCTCGCCGTTGTAGAGGTTGATCGACAGATCCTCGACCGGTCCGGTCGACAGCACGTTCAACGAGCCGACGAAGCTGCCGAAGTTCAATTCGCTGTGGAACAGCATGATGTTGACCATCGGCCCGAAGAAGCCGCGGGCATCGCGTGAATAACCGCAGTCGCGTCTGATGTCGTCGTGGCGGTAACGCTGGTGCCGCAGGGCGCCGGTGATCTGCAGTTCGGTGGCCTTGACCACGTCGGAAACCGTGGTGCCGGCATCGAATCGCACCCGGATGGGCACCACGTTCGACACGACACCCGCGGAGCGGCGCAGCGCGACCGTGGTCCGCGCCGACATCGGCAGGCTCAGCACCACATCGGAGGTGCCGGTCACCGCGCGCACGTACCCGGCCAGCGCCGCGACCACCAGCGCGGAGTTCTGCGTAGCGAAAGTGGTTGCGGCGGTAGCGAGTTCGGCTTCGGTCTCGGCGTCGAGCACGGCCGCGGCGATGCGCCGGCCGGGATCCGGCGTGGACGAGGCGATCCCCGACGACGACAGGGTCAGGGGCTCGCCCACCCCTGCGAGCTGCTCCCGCCAGTACTCCCGGTCGGCGCGGTAGCGGCTCGACTCCCGGTACTGCGACTCCCCGGCGTAGATCTCGGCCAGCGAGGCGGCCCGCGAGACCGACGGCTCGGTGTGTTTCTCCAGCGCGGTGTAGATCTCGGCGGTGCGGGTGAGCGCGTTCATGGCGCCGTAGCCGTCGATGACGATGTGGTGAGCGCGGCAGTACCAGATGTAGTCCTGGTCACCGAGGCGCAGGACGACGTTGATGGTCAACGGCTCGTGTTCGATATCGATCGGGCTGCTGGCGTGCTCGTTCATCCATCGCAGCGCCGCCGCGCGCGGATCGGGTTCCTGGCGCAGGTCTATCCGGGCCCAGCCGGGCCGATGCGCCGAATCCACTACCTGCTGCGGCACACCGTCGATTTCCACGACGCGCAGCTGGCCCACCTGGGATTCCGCGCCGAACCGCTCGATGGAGTAGAGCAGCCGGCCCACGTCGAGATCACCGTGAATGTCCACGTATTGCGCGATGGTCAGTGGCACATCGGGTCGAATCCGCTGCGCGTACCACAGGGCGGTTTGCGCCGGTGACAGAGCGAAGGGTTGTGCTGAGAATTCGCCGGAAGCACATTGGTCGACACGATCGGTGGCCAATGAACTCATCAAACACTCCGTTCTGCCGCTGTATACGCAACTCCCCGGTCCCCGTCCGCGAGCGGAAAAGCGCGCGCCAGCGGGAGGACGTGATCCACGCCCTATGATTCGGAGCCCTGTTGCGGCCGGACTGGTAACGATGTCGTGATCTTCGGCCGCGAACACCTCAGGCAGATAAAGCAATTGGACAGCTATTTCACCGCAAACAACGGCCTAGCAGCTCAGCGTGCCCGTCGACGGCAGGAGCGACGGCGCGACGTAGCCGGTGACGCAACCGGCCGGCGAATGCGATCGGACGGCCCGCGAAATCGAGGTTGTGAGAAATGCCGATTCGCGGGTATACGCGATGTGTGATTGTCCGGAACAGCTGCGGCGGCCGTCAATCGAATGCCGGATCGCCGGTGACGTCCTCATCGGCACGACGAGTCGAACGCGTCGTTCGCCACCGAGTAGCCGCGACCAGGGCGACGGCCGCAGCAAGAATACACAACATCCGTTCCGGCAGGGGTCCCATCGCGGTCGCGGGTGTCGTTTCGCTGCGCAACGGCAACGTCGCCTCGAGTGCGGCGGGCACGAATTTCCCGGTGTGCTGGCGCACCGTGCCGTCGGCGGTGACGACCGCGCTGACACCGGTGGTCGCGGCGACCACGAGCGCCCGGCCGTGTTCGACTGCCCGCACCCGCGACATGGCCAACTGCTGATAGGTCATATCGCTGTCGCCGAAGGTGGCGTTGTTCGTCGGCACGGTGAGCAACTGCGCGCCGGCGCGCAGCGAATCCTCGAACGCCCGGTCGAAGGCGACCTCATAGCAGGTCGCCACGCCGATCGCGACCATCGGCCCACCGCCGGCCGAGCGGGCGTGCACGACCCCGTCGCCGTGGCCCGGTACGAAGTAGCCGGCGCGGTCGGCGTAGTCGGAGAAGTGCCGGAAGAAGCCACGATAGGGCAGGTATTCGCCGAAAGGCTGGATGATCTTCTTGTCGTGGCGCTCCCCCGGCCCGTCGGCGTCCCACACGATCACCGAATTGGTGGTGGTGCGGTCGTCGTTGACGAGTACGGCGCCCACCAGGATCGGGGCGTGGATGTCGCGGGAGGCGGCGGTGATCTCGTCGTAGGCGTCGGAATTGCGCAGCGGGTCGATATCGGAGGAATTCTCCGGCCAGATCACCACATCCGGCTGGGCGGCGGTCCCGGCGGCGACCGCGCGGGCCAGTTCCTCGGTACGGCGAATGTGATTGTCCAGCACGGCCCGGCGCTGGGCGTTGAAGTCCAGGCCCAGCCGCGGCACGCTGCCCTGGATAGCGGCGACCGTGATCGACCGGTCTCCGTCGTCCGGGGCGGGCAGCGCGGTCCGGAGGATCACTCCGGTAATCGGGATAATAGCCACAACCGTTGCGAGAGTGATAATTACGACCGCACGCGGTTGGTATGCCTGCGGGCGCAACCGAAGCAGAAGCGCCGCCAGAACGGTTCCGGTCAGGGCCACCGCGAAGCTCACCACCGGCGCGCCACCGAGCCAGGCCAGCGGCAGGTACCAGCCGTCGGCCTGCCCGAAAGCGAGTCGGCCCCACGGAAATCCGCCGAACGGAAAGCTGGAGCGTCCCCATTCGGTGAGAGTCCACATCAGCGCGACCCATACCGGCCAGCCCGGCAGGGGGCACACCAGCCGCGACAGCAGCCCGAACAAGCCGACATACACCGCGCATGCTGTCGAGAGCGCCAGCCACGGCACCGGGCCGACGTAGATGCCGGTCCACGGCAGCAACGGCAGGAAGAACGCGAGCCCCGCCAGCAGTCCGTAGCCGAAGCCGCCGCGCAACCTCGCCGCGTCCCGCACCGTCAGGGTGAGGATCGCGATCCCGATCGGCGCGAGATACCAGCAGGTACGCGGCGGAAAGCTCGCGAACACCAACAGCCCGGCGACGACAGCGGCCCCGATCCTCCCCCATACCCGCCACGTCACGCCCAGCACCGCGCCAGCCTACTGGGATAGCGCGCGGTTCCCGCCGGCCGGGGCTCCGCGGCGGCGGCGACACTTTCGCGGAAAGCGCGGTCGGTCTCCGTCGCGTTGTTTCCTCAGGCTGTATAGATCGTCACTCCGTCGCGGACGGTCCGCAGGCAGCGCGGGAGTTCGGCGCCCTCTTCCAAGGACGGAAGGCCGGGGACGCGGGAGCGCGGATCGGTGGACCAGCGCTGGACCGTGTCCGATGCCGCGGCGACGACGAGTTCCGCGGCGTCCCACACCGCATAGTTGGCGGGAGCGCCCGGAACCAGGGTTCCGGCGACACCATCGCGCACACCGCCGGCCCGCCATGCGCCGCGGGTGGCGGCGGCGAAAGCGGCGCGCGGGGAGATGTGGTGGCCCCGGGTGCGGTGGTTCGCGGCCGCGCGGATGGCCTCCCACGGGTTCAGCGCCGTCACCGGGGCATCGGAGCTGATCGCCAGCGAGATACCGGCGGCGGCCATCGCCGCGAACGGGTTGGTGGCCGCGGCGCGTTCGGCGCCCAGCCGGGTGGCGTACATCCCCTCGGCGCCCCCCCACGCGGCGTCGAATCCCGGTTGCACGCTGGCGATCACGCCGAATTCGGCCAGTTTCGCGATCTGCCCGGCATCGAGCAGTTCGGCATGTTCGAGCCGGTGGCCGCGGGTGGCCACCGCCGGTGCGCCGAGTTCGCCGGCGACCCGGGCGAAGCCCTCGACCACCGCATCGATAGCGGCGTCGCCGATGGCGTGGAATCCGGCTTGAATCCCGGCCTCGGTGCAGGCCCGGACATGGGCGGCGATCGCCGCGGCGTCGAGGTAGGAGACACCGGTGGTGTCGCGGTCAGCATAGGGTTCGCGCAGCCAGGCGGTGTGGGAACCGAACGAGCCGTCGACGAACAGGTCGCCGGCCAGCCCGTGTACACCGAGTTCGCCGAGCAGCGCCCGCGCCTCCTCGGCCGAGGTGACGGCCTCACCCCAGTACGCGCGCACCTGCACATCGTGCTCGAATTCCAGCAATTCGCGCACATCGGTGCGCCCTGCGATCTGCGGGCCCGCACATTCGTGGACGGCGACCACACCGTGCGCGGCCGCGTAATCGAGTGCGTCGGCCCGAGCCCGGTCGCGCTGAGCGCGGTCGAGACCGTCGAGTGCGGCCTCGCGAACGAGGTGATGCGCGTCGGCGCGAAGCGGTGCGCCGGCGGTGTAACCCGCGGCCGCGCGAACGCCGCTCACCGCGTCGAGCAGCGCGGTCGAGGCGACCGCGGAATGGGCGTCCACGCGGGCCAGATAGGCCGGACGGCCGGTCCCGGCGGCGGCATCGATCTCGTCGACGGTGGGCGGGCGGCCCTCGGGCCAGCGGGTTTCGTCCCAGCCGTCGCCGATGATCGTTCCGGTATGGGTGGCGGCGTACTCGCGTACCAGATCCAGGCACTGTGCCAGCGAATTCGCCTGGGACAGGTCCAAACCCGTCAGTTGCAGGCCGAGCGCGGTGACGTGCACGTGCGGATCGACAAAGGCCGGGGCGACGAAAGCGCCGTCCAGATCGACGATTTCGGCGTCGGGGTGCAAAGCGCGGCCGGGGCGCTCGGCGCCCAGCCAGACCACGGTGCCGTCGGTGATTGCCATCGTGGTGGCATCGGGGGAACTGGAACTGTAGATTCGGCCGCCGACCAGCAACTGGGTACTCACGGGTGACCAGTGTGCCGCACGGCCGGCGGCCCGCGATCAGTGCGGGTCGGTCAGCGGGGGTCGATCATGCGCCGCGCGTGACCTTGACCGTCGTCGTAGTACTGCTCGACGACCACACCGTCCACGACCTCCCCGGAGGGTTCCACCACCACGCCGCGATAGCCGGTGGCCATGGTCAGCCGGTCGATGCGCCGCAGCGCCGCGGCCGAGACCAGCGGTCGCAGCAGCGCGCGGGTGGGAAGAAGCAGTAGCAGTCCGAATACCGAGGTGACCAGGCCGGGAACGAACATCAGCAGCGCGCCCACCCCGACCAGCGCGCCGTCGGCGACGGCGGTTCCCGGGGCGATCTCGCCGCGGCGGGCACGACGGAACTGCTGGAAGACCCGGCGGCCCTGGGAACGCACCAGGATCAGCCCGAGCGCGGACCCGGCGATGAGCAGCAGAATGGTCGGCACGGCACCGATGAGGTGGCCGACCACGACCAGCGCCGCGATCTCGACGACGAGATAGAGGGCGAACAACAGGGCGGGCATCGGCGATCCTTTCCACGATCTACCCTGCCCAACGCGCGACGACCCCGTTTTTCTCCCGATTCGGGCATATCGTCGCTCACCCGGTCAGGTACCGGGCGTGACCAGCCCGGTTTCATAGGCCAGCACGACCGCCTGCACCCGGTCGCGCAGTCCCAGTTTGGTCAGCACCCGGCCGACGTGAGTCTTGACCGTGGCTTCCGAGAGATACAGCTCGGCGGCGATCTCGGCGTTGGAGCGCCCGGCGGCGATCTGTTCGAGCACCTCGCGTTCGCGCGCGGTGAGCACGTCGAGCACCGATGGGTCGCGCACGCGGGCGGGGTCGGCGGCGATCAGCCGGTTCAGCAGCCGTTTGGTCACCTTCGGCGAGACCACGGCGTCACCGGCCGCGACGCTGCGGATGGCGGAGATCAGATCCTCGGGCGGGGTGTCCTTGAGCAGGAAACCACTGGCGCCGGCCCGCAGGGCGCCGAGTGCGTGTTCGTCGAGATCGAAGGTGGTCATCACCAGAACCCGGCTGCCACACCCGGATTCGAGGATCTGAGCGGTGGCGGCGACGCCGTCGACCACCGGCATCCGCACATCCATCAGCACCACGTCGGGGGCCAGCTCACCGGCCAGGCGCACGGCGGTCGCGCCGTTGTCGGCCTCGGCGACGACGTCGACGTCCGGGTGCGCGCCCAGCACCATCTTGAGTCCGGCACGCATGAGTTCCTGATCGTCGACGACGAGTACGGTGATCGGCACCGCACCAATCTAACCGGGACTCCTCGCCCGGTCAGTCGGGTAGTTCACGCTGCAGGGGAATGGTGGCGCAGACGCGCCAGCCGCCCTCGGGACGTCGTCCCACCTCGAGGGTGCCGCCGAGTACCGCGATCCGCTCCCGCATCCCGACCAGTCCCAGTCCGCTGCCGGCGATGCCGTTGCGCAGCGCGGTGTCGTCCACGACGGGAGCCTGCGTGGCCACGGTGGACCCGGTCGCGGACGGCCCGGCGTCGCCGCGGTCGAGCACCTCGACCAGCACGTCCGCGTCGCGCCGCCGCACCCGCACCCAGGCCTGTGGGTCGGGGCCGGCGTGGCGGAAGGTGTTGGTCAGCGATTCCTGCACGATGCGGTGCATGCCGAGGCTCACCTCGGGGGCGACATCGTCGAGTTCCCCGGTGAGTTCCAGTTCCACGGCCAGCCCGGCGCTGCGCATCATCTCCACCACCTTCGCCAGTCCGGCGGTGCCGTGTTGCGGCAGCTGCTCCGGGGCGTGCTCGGTGCGCAGCAGTTCCACCGTGCGGCGCAGTTCCCGCAGCGCCTCGCGGCCGGTGCCGGCGATGGTGGCCAGCGCCTGTTCGGCGACCTCGGGGTCGCGGCGCAGCGCGTATTTCGCCCCGTCGGCCTGCACGATGATGACGCTGACCGCGTGGGCGACCACATCGTGGAGTTCGCGGGCGATGCGGGTGCGTTCGGCCGAGACCGCGTCGTGGGCGCTGCGTTCGCGGTCGTAGTCGGCGACGGCGAGCCGGGCCGCGACCTCGGCGTCGTAGGCGTGGCGGGCGCCGAGGAATTCCGCGAGGGTCCAGCACAGCGCGTAGAACATGATCAGGAAGCCGATGACGATCGGCACCGACTGGTCGACCACGGCCAGCGAGAACGCCCCGTCCACGGCGAGGCCGACCAGATACAGCAAACCCTCGCGCCGACCCACGTACGCGACGAGGGTGTAGAGCGCGACGCCGACCGCCAGCAGCGCCGGCGGCTGCAGATCCTCGTGCAGGACCACGCTCACCGCGCTGGTGGTGATCGACAGCACCAGCAGGGCGACCGCACTGGCCCGCGGATAGCTGCGCCGCCAGATCACCGGCACCGGAACCAGCAGCCCGAGGATCAGATAGACGATCGCATGATCCTTGCCGCCGAGCGTGAGCAGATCCAACAGCACCAGTGCGGCCGCGAGGATGGAATCGGCGACCATGGGTTTGCCACGGAGCCACAGACTGAATCGGCGCACTCGCTCAGCCTAGGTGGCCGCCACCTCGACACCGCGCGCCACGATTTGCCGCACGTCGCCGACTCTGATTGGGTCGCCGCCGTGGGTATGGCCGAGTGGGCGGTGCTGCTGCCCGCGGCCACGGCCGCAGGATGGGTGGACGCGGTGGTGGGCGGTGGCGGATTGATCATTCTGCCGACACTGCTGCTGGTGGCGCCGACGCTGCCCCCGCAGACCGCGCTGGGCACGAACAAGATCGCCGCATTCGCCGGAACCAGTGCCGCCGCGCTGACTTTCGCGCGCCGGGTGCCGATGCGATGGCCGCTCATGCTGTCGGGTGCGGCGATCGCGGCGTGCGCGGCGGCCGCCGGTTCGGCCGCGGTGGCCCTGATCGACCGGCGCTATTTCATCCCGATCGTGATGACGGTGCTGATCGGTGTCGCGATCGTGGTGGCGACGCGGCCCTCGATCGGGGTGACGATGGCGACCCACCCGCCGACCCGGCGCCGCACGATCCTGGTGGTGGGCCTGTCGGCCGGGCTGATCGGCGGCTACGACGGGCTGGTCGGCCCCGGTACCGGCACCTTCCTGATCATCTCCTTCGCCACCCTGCTCGGTACCGAGTTCGTGCGCGCCGCGGCCATGGCGAAGGTGATCAACTGCGGATCCAATCTCGGCGCGCTGATCCTGCTCGCCGCCACCGGGCACATCATCTGGTCGGTGGGCCTGGGCATGGCGGTGGCGAATATCGCGGGCTCCGTGGTGGGTTCGCGGATGGCGATCGCGCGCGGGGCCGGGTTCGTGCGCGCGGTGCTGCTGATCGTGGTGACCGCGATGGTGGTGCGCCTGGGCTGGCAGCAGTTCGGCTGAGCGGCGCTCAGCAGCGCGCCTCCGCGGTCAGATGCCGGCCGGCCGAGAGCCAGGGCGCCAGCACCCGCGAGGTGGTCTCGCGGATGGTGCGATGCAGCCGTTCCCCGTCCTCGATCGCGTGGCGGCCGGAGAACAGCACGGTCAGCGCACCCGACACCGCCCCGACGACGGCGCCGACCAGCGCGGCCGCGCCGACCTCGTCCAATTCGTCGGGGAAGGCGTCGCGCAGCCGCCGCGCGATCTCCTGCTGCGCGGCCAGCTGGGCGTGCGCGGCCCGGCCGCTGACGGCGGGCACGGTGCGCGAGACCTGGGCCCGCAACACGGCGATGCGGGCCGCCAGATCGTCGCCGAGGTGATCACCGGGATTGTCCCCGGCGGCCCGCAGCGCGCGCAGCAGCACCTCGACGGGTCGTTCGTCGGCACGACGGCTCGCGATCGCGGCCACCGCCGCGGTGACGCGTTCATCGGGTTCGGGGAAGAGCAGTTCCTCTTTGCTCTCGAAGTAGTTGAAGAACGTCCTCGTACCCACCTCGGCGGTCGCGGCGATATCGGCGACGGTGGTCGCCTCGTAGCCGCGGGATTCGAACAGATCGGCGGCAGCCTCGAGGAGGGCGCGGCGGGTGCGTTCCCGCTTACGGTCACGGAGTGCGGATGGCGGCACGCGGGCAGACAGTACGCCATCGGCGCCGCAACCTGCGGCAGGCTGCGCGTTTCGCGCGCGTTTCAGTCCGTGCCACACCGCATTTCGTGCATGTTTGCATCGTCTGCAATCATGCACGGCGTGTCGCGTTGGGCCCCAGAGTGTTTCGCCGCACCCGTCGGCCGATCCGGTGGCCCGGCCGGCGTTCAGCAATTAGCGTAGGCCGGGTGAGCATCGCATCTGCGGCCGTGGACGACCAGTTCCGCGCGCTGCCGCTGGCCGCCCTGACCGATGCGGCCTTGACGGCGGCGCGCGCGGCCGGCGCCGAGTACGCCGATCTGCGGGTGCATCGGCTGCTGACGCAATCGATCCGGTTGCGCGACGGCCGCGTCGAATCCATCGACAATGCCGACGACCTGGGCTTCGCGGTCCGCGTGATCGTCGACGGCACCTGGGGTTTCGCCTCGCACTGCGAACTGACACCCGCGACCGCCGTGGCGGTGGCCCAGCGCGCGGTCACCGTCGCGGCGACGCTGCGGGCGCTCAACCGCGAGCGGGTCGAACTCGCCGGCGAACCGGTCTATCGCGACGCGACCTGGGGCTCGCCCTACCAGGTGGACCCGTTCACCGTGCCCACGCCGGAGAAGGTCGCGCTGCTGCAGGACTATTCGCAGCGCCTGACCTCGGCCGCGGGCATCGATCACGTGACGGCATCGGTGCTGCAGGTCAAGGAGCAGACCTACTACGCCGACACCGCGGGTTCCACGATCACCCAGCAGCGGGTGCGACTGCATCCGCAACTCGAGGCGATCACCGTCGACGCCGCGACGGGGGGTTTCGAGACCATGCGGACCCTCGCCGCCCCGGCCGGGCGCGGCTGGGAGTACGTCACCGGCGCCGACGGCGTCTGGGACTGGAACGAGGAACTGGCACGGATGCCGCAGTGGCTGGCCGAGAAGGTCGCCGCGCCGTCGGTGACGCCGGGCCCCACCGACCTGGTGATCGACCCGACCAATCTGTGGCTGACGATTCACGAATCCATCGGCCACGCCACCGAATACGATCGCGCGATCGGCTACGAATCGGCCTACGCCGGAACCTCCTTCGCCACTCCCGACAAGCTCGGGACGCTGCGCTACGGCACCCCGATCATGCACGTCACCGGCGACCGGACCCAGGAGTACGGCCTCGCGACGGTCGGCTACGACGACGAGGGGGTGGCCGGGCAGCGCTGGGATCTGGTGCGCGACGGCATCCTGGTCGGCTATCAGCTCGACCGGGTCTTCGCGCCTCGTCTCGGGGTGCCCCGGTCCAACGGGTGCTCCTACGCCGATTCCGCCCATCACGTGCCCATCCAGCGCATGGCCAACGTGTCCCTGCAGCCCGATCCGGAGTCCGATACCAGCACCGCCGAGCTGATCTCGCGCGTCGAGGACGGGATCTACATCGTCGGCGACCGGTCCTGGTCGATCGACATGCAGCGCTACAACTTCCAGTTCACCGGGCAGCGGTTCTTCCGGATCCGCAACGGGGAGTTGGCCGGTCAGCTGCGCGACGTCGCCTACCAGGCCACCACCACCGACTTCTGGGGCGCGATGGAAGCCGTCGGCGGCCCGTCGACCTGGGTCCTCGGCGGGGCGTTCAACTGCGGTAAGGCCCAGCCCGGCCAGGTCGCGGCGGTATCGCACGGATGTCCGTCGGTGCTGGTGCGCGGGGTGAACATCCTCAACACCCGCCAGGAGGCGGGGTGAGTAACCCTCGCGCAGCCACTCGCCGCGCCGACCGGGTGCGGGGGTCCCGCCACACAGGAGGCGGGGTAATGGCCACGATTCGGAATTGGCACACAACGCGGGAGGCCGGTCGGTGACGATGATGCACGGCGCGGAGGTCGTGGAGCGGGCGCTGGCCGTCGCGCGCGCGGACGAGACGATCGTCATCGTCACCGACGCGTCCGAGGCCTCGCTGCGCTGGGCCGGCAATTCCATGACCACCAACGGGTCGTCGGTGTCACGATCCTGGGCGGTGGTGTCGATCCTGCGCGAGGGCCCACGCTCGGCGCGGGTGGGCAGTGCCGGTTCCACGAGCGTGGATCCGGCCGAGATCGAGGCCGTGGTGCGCAGCGCCGAAGAGGCGGCTCGCACGGCCGAGCCCGCCGCGGACGCGATGCCGCTGCTGGACCCGGAAACCGCGGGCGCACACCTGGATTCGGAGTGGGCGGGCCCCGTGCGCGAGACCGGCATCGAGGTATTCACCGGACTCGCCGGTGAGCTCGCGGTCGGGTTCGCCGGCGCCGACCGGCTCTACGGTTTCGCCCATCATCAGCTGCACACCACCTGGCTGGGCACCTCCACCGGCATTCGCCGCCGGTGGACCGAGCCCACCGGATCCATCGAGATCAACGGCAAACGCGGCGGGGACGGCGATCCCGCGAGCGCCTGGGTGGGCGCGCCGACCGCCGACTTCACCGATATCGGCGTCACCGCACTGCTGGCCGAGCTGAGCGGGCGCCTGGACTGGTGTGCCCGCCGGGTCGAGCTGCCGGCCGGTCGCTATCCCACCCTGCTGCCGCCCTCGGCGGTCGCCGACCTGCTGATTCCGATGCTGTGGTCGATGGACGGACGCGGCGCCCACGAGGGCCACACCGCATTCGCCCGGGCCGGCGGCACCCGCATCGGGGAGCGGCTCACCGACCTGCCGCTGACGTTGTACTCGGATCCGACTGCCGCGGGTTTGGAGTACCGGCCGTTCGTCGCGACCGCCGCCTCATCGGAGACCTCCTCGATCTTCGACAACGGTCTCTCGGCCGGTCGCGTGGACTGGCTGCGCGAGGGAGTGATCGAGTCGCTGATCTATCCGCGCGCAGTGGCCGCGCAGTACGACGCTCCGGTCACGGTGGCCGGTGAGAATCTGCTGCTGAGCGGCGGGACGGACACCACCCTCGAGCAGATGATCGCCACCACCGAGCGTGGCCTGTTGCTGACCTGTCTGTGGTACATCCGCGAGGTCGATCCGGCCACGCTGTTGCAGACCGGCCTGACTCGCGACGGCGTGTACCTGGTGGAGGACGGCGCGGTCACCGCCGCGGTCAACAACTTCCGCTTCAACGAGAGCCCGCTGGATCTGCTGCGCCGCGCCACCGAGGTCGGCGCCACCGAGATCACGCTGCCGCGCGAATGGAAGGACTGGTTCACCCGCACGGCCATGCCGCCGATGCGGATCCCCGACTTCCACATGTCCTCGGTCAGCCAGGCCACCTGAGCGCGGTCACCCGCACTCAGCGCATCGATCGCGGCCGCAGCCGCACGACCACCGTGCCGCGGCCGAGGGCGGCGCGCAGCTGTTCCCGGTCGACGTTGCCGTCGGCATCGAGGCTGATACCGGCGAAGCGGCCGTGCGTCGGATTCTGGGTGAGGATGATGCGGTAGGGCTCGGCGATCTCCTCTTCACCGGAGATCACCTCCCAGTCCGCGAGCCGCTCCCGGCCGCGCCAGGTGATCCGCACCGGTTCGCCCGGCCGCAGATTGCGCCGCCAGCCCGCCGCGGTGCCGACCAGCAGTGCGCCGTCGGATTCGGCGTAGCCGACCGGATTCGCGTAGACGCGGCCGGTTTTGCACCCGACCACGGTGACGATCATCAATTTCGCGCTGAGCAGGCGATGCAGCGGCGACCGCAACAGGGCGCGCATGCCGGCGTCGACCGCCGTCTGCATGCGCAACCGGCCCCGGCCCGCCGATTCGCGGGCGGTTCCGGCTGATGGGGGTGTGCCGGGAGTGGACATGTCGACAGCTCCGATCAGTATTTTCGAGTGCCTACTCAGAAAATACGACGGGTTGCGGCATACTGCAAGGGCACGAACCGATCGGAAGGAACACGCGGTGCCGCGCCAGCACGCCCAGAACACCGAACCGCCCACACGCACCCGGGGGCGGCCGCGCAGCGGAGTGCGGGAGGCTGTCATCGTGGCCGCACAGGACGTCCTCACCGGTTCCGGGGTCGCCCGGCTCACCACCAAGGAAGTCGCCACTCGCGCGGGCGTCGCCGAGTCGAGCATCTTCTATCACTTCGGCGATCGCACCGGCCTGCTCCAAGCGGTGATCCAGCATCACCTGCGGCCGCTGAAGGATATGCTCGCCGATTCGTCCCATTCCGCGGACGCGGCCGAATCCGCCGATCTGCGAAGCGATCTCGTGCACCTGGTGACCGTGCTGGAGGACTTCTTCCGTGCCGCGCTACCGGTCATGGCGGCGATCGACTCCGACGCCGAATTGCGCGCGGTGTACTCGGAACGCAGCCGCGACTTCGATCTGGGCCCGCATCGCGCCCTGGACGTGGTGATCGGACACCTGTCGGCCCGCCACCACATCGTCACCGAACCACGCACCGCCGCATTACTGCTCGTGGGCGCAGCCCACCAGCGAGCACTCCAGTCGCGAATGAGCCCGCCGGAGGCACGGGCCGCACTCCCCTCCCCAGAGGCGATAGCCGACGCGACCCTTCCCCTGTTCCGCGCGGAAAACTCCTAGTTACCGCTAGGCCGAGGCGCTGAGGCGGGCGGACTGCCACACCTCGGCCAACTCCTGCAGCGGAATTCCGAGCGCCCCGGAGAGTCCGACGACGGTGCCGAACGCCGGGCTGGGCAGCCGGCCGGATTCGATCTTGCGCAGCGTTTCCGGTGAGATGCCGGCCGCGCGGGCGATCTCCACGGGGTCCCGATCGCCCCGGACCGCACGTAGATGCGCGCCCAGGCGACGACCGGCCTCTACCTGGGCCGGGGTCAGCGGAAGTCGAACCATGCCCCCAGCATAGAGCTGGTATTCAAATACCGCTACGGTTAGAGTCGGTATATAAATACCGATACCGGGGAGGTTTCGTGGTCGAACTGAAGACAGCCGCCGAGATCGAGCGGATGGGCGTGGCCGGACGCTTCGTCGCCGAGGTGCTCGCGGAGCTGCGGGAGCGGGCCGAGGTCGGGGTGAATCTGCTCGATCTGGAAAAGTATGTGCGGCAGCGCATCCGGGAACGAGGGGCGGTGTCGTGCTATTGGGACTACGCGCCTTCGTTCGGGCGCGGCCCGTTCCGCAACACCGTCTGCCTGTCGGTCAACGACGCGGTTCTGCACGGACTCCCCTACGACTACCGGTTGCGCGACGGTGATGTGCTGACCATGGATCTGGCGGTCTCGGTCGACGGCTGGGTCGCCGACGCCGCGGTCAGCACCATCGTCGGCGCCGCCGATCCCGAGGACGCCCGGCTGGTGGCCGCGACCGAGGAGGCCTTGGCCGCCGCCGTCGAGGTCGCCTGGCCGGGAGGGCGGCTCGGCGACATCTCCGCGGCCATCGCGGGCGTCGCGCGGCGGCACGGCTACCCCGTCAACACCGAATTCGGCGGCCACGGGCTCGGCCGCACCATGCACGAGGATCCGCACGTTCCGAACGCCGGTCGCGCCGGGCGCGGCATGCGGCTCGTCCCCGGCCTGACCATCGCGATCGAACCCTGGTTCGCCCGCACCACCGATCGCATCATCACCGATCCGGACGGATGGACGATCCGTTCCGCCGACGGCTCGCGCACCGCACATTCCGAACACACCGTGGCCATCACCGACGCGGGCCCCCGAATCCTCACCCACACGGCATGATTCACCCCTGGGCCATGCCGATCAGGCAGTGTCGTTCGGAGCCGGATCGGGGGACGGAGGCCGGTGACGCTCCGCCGCCGCCTCCGGGCCCGACCGATTAGGCTCGGCAGTCGTGGACAATCCTTTCGGCCCCGCCGGTACCGCGAACTACGTTCTGCTCACCACCTACAAGAAGGACGGCACACCGGTCGCGACCCCGGTGTGGGCGGCGCTCGACGATGCGAAGTTGTACGTCTGGACCGAGACCGCGGCCTGGAAGGTCAAGCGGGTGCGGCGCAATCCGGACGTCACCTTGCAGCCCTGCAGCGTGTCGGGTAAGCCGCACGGGGAGATCGTGCGCGGCACCGCCCGGGTGCTCGACGAGGAGGGCAGCGACCGGACCCGGCAGCTGATCAAGCGCAAGTATTCGCTCATGGGTTGGCTGATCGTCACCGGCAGCGTGCTGCGGCGCGGCCGCAAGGGCACGATCGGCATCGAAATCGCCGCTGCCCCAGCCTGATCCGAGACGATCTCACTCGATCGGCGGTGGTCACTGCCCCGCCGGTTGGGCGGTGATCGCCAGCCCGACCGAGCGATCCTTGCCGAAGATCAACTTGTGGCCGCGGATCAGCAGGGTGCCGATCACGCCGTATTTGTGGGCGATGAGATCGCGGACCCGTTCGGTCCCGTCGCCATCGAGGACGCGCGCCGTCCCGGCGCTCACCGGCGATCCGGACGTGCGGCCGCGGGCGTCGCAGGCCTGGACCGTCACCGCGGCGTTGCGGTGCAGCCGTTTCACCTTCCAGCTCTTCGGATTGGTCCAGACCACCAGCCGGTCGCCGTCGGGAGCCACCCAGACCGGGGCCCCGACCGGCGTGCCGTCCTTCTTGTAGGTGGTGAGCAGGACGTACTTCTGCTGTGCGAGTTCGTTCCAGGTCATATCCCCACGGTAGGGGCCGAACCCGCGCCCGCACATCCGCCGCGCGGCGCAGGATCCGGTGCGCCCGCCGACGTAGCGGCCGCACCGGGTCGCACTACTCGAGTTCGCCCTCGGTTTCGAGGTAGATCTGCCGCAGCCGGTCCAGTGTTTCCGGCTGCGGGGCCTCCCACAGTTTGCGTTCGGCCGCCTCGAGCAGGCGTTCGGCGATGCCGTGCAGTGCCCACGGATTGGACTCGGTCATGAACTTGCGGTTCACATCGTCGAAAACGTAGCTCTCCGAGAGCTTTTCGTACATCCAGTCGGCGACGACATTGGTGGTGGCGTCGTAACCGAACAGGTAGTCGACCGTCGCGGCCATCTCGAACGCACCCTTGTAGCCGTGCCGGCGCATCGCCTCGAGCCAGCGCGGATTGACCACGCGGGAGCGGAACACCCGGGTGGTCTCCTCGAAGAGGGTGCGGGTGCGCACCGCGTCGGGACGCGTCGAATCGCCGATGTAGGCCTCGGGATTCTTGCCGGTCAGCGCCCGGACGGCGGCGACCATGCCCCCGTGGTACTGGAAGTAGTCGTCGGAATCGGCGATGTCGTGCTCACGGGTGTCGGTGTTCTTGGCCGCGACCGCGATGCGCCGGTAGGCCGCGCGCATATCGTCGGCGGCCGGCGCGCCGTCCAGGCCACGGCCGTAGGCGTAGCCGCCCCAGGTGGTGTACACCTGGGCCAGATCGTCGTCGGTGCGCCAGCTCTTGGAGTCGATCAACTGCAGCAGACCCGCGCCGTAGGTACCGGGTTTGGATCCGAAGATCCGGGTGGTGGCTCGGCGCCGGTCACCGTGCTCGGCCAGATCAGAATCGGTGTGCGCGCGAACGTAATTCGATTCCGCCGGTTCGTCCAGCTCGGCGACCAGCCGGACCGCGTCGTCGAGCAGCGCCAGCACGTGCGGGAACGCGTCGCGGAAGAATCCGGAGATTCGCACGGTGACGTCGATGCGCGGGCGGCCCAGCTCGGCCAGGTCGACCACCTCCAGGCGGGTGACCCGGCGGCTCGCCTCGTCCCACACCGGCCGCACCCCGAGCAGCGCGAACACCTCGGCGATATCGTCACCGGCGGTCCGCATGGCCGAGGTGCCCCACACCGAGAGCCCGACCGATCGCGGGTAGTCGCCGTGATCGGCGCGGTAGCGCTCGAGCAGCGAATCCGCCATCGCCTGGCCGGTCTCCCAGGCCAGCCGCGACGGCACCGCCTTCGGATCCACGGAATAGAAGTTCCGCCCGGTCGGCAGCACGTTGATCAGACCGCGCAGCGGCGAACCACTCGGCCCGGCCGGGATGAATCCACCGTCCAGGGCGTGCAGGATCCGCTCGATCTCGACTCCGGTCTGCCGCAATCGGGGCACGACTTCGGTTGCGGCGAAGCGCAATACGGCCGCAAGGGTGTCCGGGGCGGCGGGTTCGTGGCGAGCCACCAGCTCCTCCACCGCCGCCGGCGACCACTCCGCGGCCTGCAGTGCGGCCAGCAGCGTCCGGGCGCGCTGCTCGACGACATCGACGCGCTCGCGCGATTCTTCCCCGGATTCGTCGAGCCCCAGCGCCTCGCGCAGTCCCGGCACCGCGACTTCCCCACCCCAGAGCTGGCGGGCGCGCAACATGGCCAGCACCAGATCCAGTTCGCCCTCGCCGGCCGGGGCCTGCCCAAGGATGTGCAGGCCGTCGCGAATCTGCACATCCTTGATCTCGCACAGCCAGCCGTCGACGTGCAGCAGCATGTCGTCGAAGGTGTCCTCGTCCGGTCGCTCCTCGAGCCCCAGGTCGTGGTCCATCTTCGCGGCCCGCATCAGGGTCCAGATCTGCTGGCGGATCGCGGGCAGCTTGGCCGGATCCAGCGCCGAGATGTTGGCGTGCTCGTCGAGCAACTGTTCGAGGCGAGCGATATCGCCGTAGGTCTCCGCGCGGGCCATAGGGGGAATGAGGTGGTCGACCAGCGTGGCGTGGGCGCGGCGCTTGGCCTGGGTGCCCTCACCGGGATCGTTGACCAGGAACGGATAGATCAGCGGCAGATCGCCGAGGGCGGCGTCGGTGCCGCAGGCCGCCGACATCCCCAGCGTCTTGCCGGGCAGCCATTCCAGATTGCCGTGTTTGCCCAGATGCACCATCGCGTCGGCGCCGAATCCGCCCTCGCCTGCCGCCGCGGACAACCACCGGTACACCGCCAGATAGTGGTGGCTGGGCGGCAGATCCGGATCGTGGTAGATCGCGACCGGATTCTCGCCGAAGCCGCGCGGCGGCTGCACCAGCAGCACGATATTGCCGAAACGCAGTGCGGCGATGACGATTTCGCCGTCCGGATCGGCGGAGCGGTCGACGAACAGTTCGCCCGGCGGCGGCCCCCACGCCTCGACGACCGCGGTGCGCAATTCCTCGGGCAGGGTGGCGAACCAGTCCGAGTACTGCCGGGCGCCGATGCGAATCGGGTTGCCCTCCAACTGTTCCGCGCTCAGCCAGTCGGGATCCTGACCACCGGCGGCGATCAACGCGTGGATGAGCGCATCGCCGTCGCGCTCCTCGAGCCCCGGAACCTCGCCCGGCGCGCCGAGATCGTAACCGGCCGTGCGCATCTCGGTCAGCAGCCGGATCGCGCTGGCGGGGGTGTCCAGCCCGACGGCATTGCCGATGCGGGCGTGTTTGGTCGGATACGCCGACAGCATCAGCGCGATCCGGCGCTGCGCCACGGGCAGATGCCGCAGCCGCGCGTGGCGCACCGCGATGCCCGCGACCCGCGCCGCCCGCTCCGCATCGGGCACATAGGTCGACAGACCGTCGGCGTCGAACTCCTTGAACGAGAACGGCACCGTGATGATCCGACCGTCGAATTCCGGCACCGCGACCTGGGTGGCAACATCCAGCGGCGAGAGTCCGTCGTCGTTGTCCGCCCACTGGTCCCGGCCGCTGGTCAGGCACAGACCCTGCAGGATCGGCACATCCAGGTCGGCGAGCGCGCCGATATCCCAGGCCTCGTCGTCGCCGCCGGCGGCCGCGGTCGCGGGTTTGGTGCCGCCCGCGGCCAGCACGGTCACCACCAGCGCGTCCGCGCGGCGCAGCGTGTCGAGCAGATCCGGTTCGGCGTTGCGAAGCGACGCGCAGTACAGCGGCAGCGGGCGGGCGCCGGCCTGTTCCAGCGCTCGGCACAGTGCCTCGACGTAGGCCGTATTGCCGGCCAGGTGCTGGGCGCGGTAGTACAACACGGCCACTGTCGGTGCGTCGGCGAGCCGGGAATCGTTGCCGGACAACTCCTTCGGCGTGCGGTCGAGCTCACCCCAGGAGGGCAGCTGGACCGGCGGCTCGAATCCGTGACCGGTCAGCAGCACGGTGTCGGACAGGAAGTTGTGCAGCTGCCGCAAATTGCCGGGCCCGCCCGCGGCCAGATAGTTGTGCGCGTCCGCGGCCACGCCACCCGGGACCGTCGAGCACTCCATCAGTTCGGCATCGGGCGCCATCTCGCCGCCCAGGGCCACCAGCGGGATCCCCGCGGCGCGGACCGCGTCCAGCCCTTCCTCCCAGGCGCGGCGACCGCCCAGGATGCGCACCACGACCAGGTCAGCGCCCTCGAGCAGTCCCGGCAGATCCTCGACCAGCAGCCGGGCCGGGTTGGCGAGCCGATAGTCGGCGCCGCTCGCGCGCGCGGACAGCAGATCGGTGTCGGACGTGGACAGCAGCAGGATCACGGTTCTCCTCGGGTGACGCGCCCATAGCGGATACGGCCGCCCGCCCGGAGGGTCTGACTGTCACAGTGGCGCGACCGCACCGGAATTGCACCGGCTTTCCTCGTATCGGCGAGCCCCCGGATGCTATCGCACTGCTGTGACCGGTATTTCCCGATCCGATCCCGCGGCGTACGCTGTGAATATGCCGAACTCACCGGGATGGAGCAGGCGGAACCGCTTTGCCGCCTGGTCGGGAATTACATGCATGATGGTTGCTGTTGCATTGCTGGCAATGGCTTTGGCCGCTGCGGCCGGGGGTCACGGCGGGCTGTTGCTCGTCGCCGCGGGCGCCTGTGCGGCGGTCGCGATCTTCGGGCTGCTGGTCTTCGAGTCCACGGTCCGCCGCGACCACGTCGAACGCCACGACACACCACATCTGTTGTCGGACAGTTACGTCGACGACCAGCTGTGGCAGGCCGTGATCCGCGCCCGGGACGAGAGCAGCCCGAAGGACCGGTGAGCCGATGCCCGCCACCCCGCCTTGGGTGCGGCGCAACCGTATGGTCGCCTGGACCAGCTACTTCTGCGTTCTGATCGGATTCGGCAGCCTGGCGATGGGACTCACCGCGGCCGCGAGCGGCCATCGCGGCTGGGCTCTCGTCGCCGGCTCAATCTGCGCCGCCGCCTTCCTCGGCGGGATGAGCCTGTTCGGCGCGACCGCCCACCACGACCGGGTCGCCCACCACGCAGGCCCCAGCCTGCTCTTCGACCCTTCCTGGCCGGCCGCCTCGCTCGAACCGTCCCGCACGTCGCACGATCCGCGGCGCCGCCTGCACCTGAGGCGCGGCCGCTGACACCGTGAACCGCGGACGCGCCCCGGCCTCGCCTGCGTTCGCCGCGCGCCCGGCTCGTAGGCTGGTGGCATCATGACGCGCTCCGCCCCCGACTCCTGTCCCGGTGTCCTGCGCCTGCATCAGGCCGCCGACGGTCCGCTGGCCCGGATCCGGCTGCCCGGCGGCGCGATCACCCCCGATCAACTGCGGGTGCTGGCCGCGGCGGCCGACGAGCTCGGCAACGGCAGTATCGAACTGACCTCCCGCGGCAATGTGCAATTGCGGCAGATGCACGATGCGGCGGCCCTGGCCGAGCGGCTCGAAGAGGCCGAGCTGCTGCCCGCGCCCACCCACGAGCGGGTGCGCAACATCGTGGCCTCGCCGCTGTCGGGCCGGGTGGGCGGCTGGAGCGATGTGCATCCGCTGGCCGCGCGACTCGATGCGGAGCTGCGGCAGGCGCCGGAATTGGCCGCACTGCCCGGGCGCGTGCTGTTCACCCTCGACGACGGCCGCGGCGACATCAGCGGTCTCGGCGGCGATATCGGCGTGCACGCCACCGACGAGGCCGAGTTCGCGCTGGTCCTGGCCGGGCGCGATTCGGGCGCGCGGATCGGCGCCGACCGGGCGGTGGACACGATGCTGGCGGCGGCCCACGGTTTCCAGCGGATGCGCGGCGAGCAGTGGCGACTACGCGAGGTCGCCGACGGCCCGGCCCGGATCCTGGCCGAATTGGCTCTCGAACCGACCGCCGAACCGATGGATCTCGTTGCCCGCCAGGATATTCCGATCGGATGGCTCACCCAGGCCGACGACCGGGTCGCGCTCGGGGCGGCGGTGCCGCTGGGCGCCCTGCCCGCCCGGACCGCGGAATTCGTTGCGGCGGTGGAACATCCGATTCTGATCACCCCGTGGCGCAGTCTCGTCCTGGCCGATATGGACGAGTGGACGGCAGAGCAGGTGGTGCGGGTGCTGGCGCCGATGAGCCTGATCTTCGACGCGAACTCACCGTGGCTCGCGGTGACAACGTGCGCCGGGCGACCCGGTTGCGCGAAATCACTGACGGACGTGCGGGCCGACGCGGCCGACGCCGTCATGTCCGGCCGCGTGCTCCCGGTCGGCGCCCCCGCGCCGGACCTGTCGGGCGTCGCGGCCGATCAGGTGGTCGTCGCCGGCCGGCAGCATTGGTCCGGCTGCGATCGGCAATGCGGGCGTCCGGCCGGGCCGGTGACCGAGGTGGTCGCCGAATCCGGCGGCTATCGCATCATCGGACCTCGCGCGGACGACTGACTTCGCTACCACCTCACCGCCGGGCGCGACTCGCTGAGGCACCTCGCCGCGACGCTGTCCCGTTCCGTAGCGCCGCCGATCGGATGGTCGCGGCCGACGGCTCCTGCCGGCACGTCCCGACAACGCCGTACTTCGCGCACACTGGATCGATGGACTCGTCCGCGGATCAGTCGCCGTCCACCGCCGGCCTGCTCTCCGATGCGCAGATCGCACAGCTCTCGCTCCCCCAGCGGCTCGAACTGGTCGCGCGGCTGCGGCCCGACCGGGTGCGGCCGCATCCGCGCCGGGTGCGCGTGGCCCGCGGACTACGGCTGTCGCTGATGGTCGGCGGTTCGGTCGCGATGATCCCGTGGCTGGTCTACCTCGGGTTCACACTGCCGCAGGACTACGACGCGAATCATTGGGCGCTGGTGTGGATCGGCTTCGACATCCTGCTGGTCGTGATGATGGCGACCACCGCCTACCTCGGCTGGCGGCGGCGGGCGCTGGTGATCCTGCCGGCCTCCGGCACCGGGGTGCTGCTGCTCGCCGACGCCTGGTTCGACACGACCACCGCCGGTCCCGACGACATCCGGGTGTCGATCGCGACGGCCGTGCTCGCCGAGGTCCCGCTCGCGGTGTTGCTGCTCACCGGGGCGCTGGCCCTGTTCCGCTATCTCGTCTTCGCCAATCCCCTGCACGATCCGGCCGAATCGCCGTGGCGGGCGCGGTTGCCGTTCTGATGTCGCGGGGCGGCTCGATGTCGCGGGCCGGGCGGCTCCTCGCCCACGCTGCCGCTCGGGGCCCGGATTCTCACCGCTAGGGTGATGCCCATGTCCGATGTGCGTACCAGCTACCTCACCGACGGGGCCGAGATCTATCGGCGCTCGTTCGCGACGATCCGGGCCGAAGCCGATCTGGCGCGCTTCCCGGCCGATGTCGCGCAGGTGGTGGTGCGCATGATCCACGCGTGTGGACAGGTCGATCTGACCACCGATATCTCGCACACCCCGCAGGTCGTGGCGGCGGCCCGCGCCGCGCTGCGCCGCGGCGCGCCGATCCTGTGCGATGCCACCATGGTCGCCTCCGGCGTCACCCGCACACGGCTGCCGGCCGACAACGAGGTGCTGTGCCTGCTCGCCGATCCGCGGGTACCGCAGCTGGCTCGGGAGATGGGCAATACGAGATCGGCTGCGGCACTGGAATTGTGGCGTGATCGGCTCGACGGCGCCGTGGTCGCGATCGGCAATGCCCCGACCGCGCTGTTTCATCTGCTGGACATGCTCGACGCCGGCGCACCCCGCCCCGCGGCGGTGCTCGGCATTCCGGTGGGCTTCGTCGGCGCCGCCGAATCCAAACAGGCCCTGACCGAATACGGCGACATCGAATACCTCACCGTGCACGGCCGGCGCGGCGGCAGCGCCATCACCGCCGCCGCCCTGAACGCGATCGCGAGCGAGCAGGAATGAGTGCTCAGGACGTGGCTCCCGGGAAGTTGTGGGGCGTGGGGCTCGGACCCGGGGATCCGGAGCTGGTGACGGTGAAGGCGGCTCGCGTCATCGAATCCGCCGACGTCATCGCCTTCCACAGCGCCCGCCACGGTCGCAGCATCTCCCGCTCGATCGCGGCGCCGTACATGCGGCCGGGACAACTGGAGGAACATCTGATCTATCCGGTGACCACCGAGACCACCGACCATCCGGGCGGCTATCAGGGCGCGATCGACGAGTTCTACGAACATGCCGCCGAGCTGCTGGCCGGGCATCTGGCCGCGGGCCGCACCGTGGCGCTCCTGGCGGCCGGCGATCCGCTGTTCTACAGCTCGTACATGCATATGCACCGGCGCCTGGCCGACCGGTTCCCCGCGGAGATCATCCCGGGCATCACCTCGGTTAGTGCCGCCTCGGCCGCGCTCGGCACACCCCTGGTGGAGGGTGAGCAGGTGCTGACGGTGCTGCCCGGGACCATGCCGCCGGATCAGCTGGCCGAACGCCTCGCCGACGCCGACGCCGCGGCGATCATGAAGCTCGGCCGCACCTATCCCGCTGTGCGGCAAGCGCTGTCGAAGGCCGGGCGGCTCGATGACGCCTACTACGTGGAACGAGCCAGCACCGGACGGCAGCGGATCCTGCGCGCCGCCGACGTCTCCGACGCCGATGTGCCCTACTTCGCGATCACCGTGGTGCCCGGGCCCGCACCGACCACCGAGATACCGTTCACCACGACCGAACCCGCTGCGGCTCACGGTGATTCGGACGGCTCGGACGTTCACGAGGTCGGCGAGGTCGTCGTCGTGGGACTGGGCCCCGGCTCCGCGCAATGGACCACGCCCGAGGTCACCCGCGCCCTCGCGGCGGCGACCGATATCGTCGGCTACACCACCTACGTGAATCGGGTGCCGGTCCGCCCCGGGCAGCGCCGCCATCTCAGCGACAACCGGGTCGAATCCGAACGCGCCGCCATGGCATTGGATCTCGCGAAATCCGGGGCGCGCGTGGTGGTGGTGTCCTCCGGCGATCCCGGGGTGTTCGCGATGGCCGCGGCGGTGGTCGAGGAATCGGCCGATCCGCAGTGGCGCGATGTGCCGGTTCGGGTGCTGCCCGGGGTCACCGCGGCCAGCGCCGTGGCCGCCCGCATCGGCGCGCCGCTCGGCCACGACTTCGCGATGATCTCGCTCTCGGACCGTCTCAAGCCGTGGGAGACCGTGGCACAACGGATTTCGGCGGTCGCCGCGGCCGATATGGCGATCGCGATCTACAACCCTGCCTCCACTCAGCGGCGATGGCAGGTGGGCGTCCTGCGTGAACTCGTCCTCGAGCATCGCGGCCCGGACACCCCGGTGGTTCTGGGGCGCGATGTGGGCGGGCCGGCCGAATCGGTGCATGTGACGACCCTCGCCGAGCTGAATCCGGACGAGGTCGATATGCGCACGCTGCTCATCATCGGCGCGTCCACCACCGCCACGGTCGAAACCCCGCACGGAACGCGGGTATTCACCTCGAGGCGGTACGGGCAGGCCGTGCAGGACAACGCGGCGGGGGTCGCGGCCGACCGGTAAGGCCACACGGGTCGGCGTGGTCTCGCTGCTGCGGTACGGCGCGGGCCGGACAGCGCGTGGTGGCGCGAGCCTCAGCCTCGCAGCGCGTTCAACCAGTCCCAGGCCGCCGCAACGGATTCCGCGCACTCGACACCGGCGGGCACGGGCGGCCGGTCGACGACTACGACCGGAATGCCGCACGTTCGTGCGGCAGTCAGCTTGGCGGCAGTGAGGTCGCCGCCGCTGTCCTTGGTCACCATCGCGGAGATGCGGTGCTCGCGCAGCAGATCGATTTCCTCCGCCACAGTGAACGGGCCGCGGGCGAGAAGCAGAAGATGATGCGGCGGAACGGGTCCGGTGGGCGGGTCGATAGCGCGGATGAGAAACCACGGCTCATCGAGTTCGGCGAAGGCGGCCACGCCCTGGCGGCCGATGGTGAGGAAGACGCGGTCGAAGTCGGCCGCGACGCGGGCGGCGGCGGCCAGATCCGGCACCCGCGACCACTGGTCACCGGGTTGTTCGGACCAGCCCGGCCGGCGCAGGTGCACGATCGGCACCCCACCCGCTCGTGCCGCGGCGGCCGCATGCGCGGAGATGGTGCCCGCGAAGGGATGAGTGGCATCGACGACCGCCTCGATCGCGTTGTCCGCCAGCCAGTTCCGCAGCCCCTCGACGCCACCGAACCCGCCGATGCGCACCGCACCGGCGGGCAGGACCGGTTCACGCACACGTCCGGCGAGCGAGGAGACGATGTCGAATCCTCGCTCGCCGGAGACGATTTCGGCCAGCTGCCGGGCTTCCCGGGTGCCGCCGAGAATCAGAACCTTCAGTGTCGCAGCACTTCCGGTGTCAGTTGCCGCTGAAGTAGGCGAAGGCGGAGTCGATCAGCGGCTGACCACCCGCGACCAGCAGGCCGATCACACCACCCAGCACCGCACCCGGGATCGAGCCGATGCCGATGAACAGCAGGCCGACCAGGAAGCCGATCACCGCGCCCACCGCGGCACCCAGCGAGGCGTGCTGCAACTCGGAGAAGAACCAGTCCTGACCGGAGATGTTCTTCACCGACGAGATCGGCTGCCCCTGGGGGGTCAGCGTCAGGCTGGTGCCGTCCTCGTTCACCGCGGCGGCGACGGAGGTGCCGTTGGGGCCCTTGGCCGAAAGCGGATAGCTCATCACCACGGCACCCTTGTCGTTGGTCAGGGTGACCGCCGACTTGTCCGAGGTGAGGGCGAACTTGCCACCCGTCACCGTGGTGACGATCTTGTTGCCCATATCGGCGAGTTCGGTGGTGTAGCCGACACCCTGGTCCGTGCCTTGCACGGCCGGGCTCTGCTGGGTCTGCACCTGGCTCGGAGCCGGCGCGGGCGCGGCGGGCTCGGCGTAAGCGGTACCGTAGGCGATGCTCGTCGCCGCGATAGCGATCAGCGAGGTGCCGACAATATTGGTGAATCTCATCTATTTCCCATCGGATCGATCACCCGACATAACGATCGGATTACGCTGACCCGAAACATTTCCGCAGGTCAGCCGGTTGCCGCCTGTGGGAATCGGGTCAGAAGTGTAACTTTAGTGCCACTTTGAGGATTTAGGTACTCCAGCCACTGGGAGTTGTCGACCGCTTTGTGCTTGAACCCGCGCTTGTCGATATAGTGACGCGTAGCCATCGACGAACCTTCCGAGTGGCCCAATTGCGCACTGGCCCCAGTCTTCTCCCCGCTGCGTCCGGCGACCTCTGTGGCGACGGTGTCACGCAGGTGACCCCAGCACAACCACTCGAGCGGGGTTCCCTCACGCATCACCGCCAGTGCGTAGTGGGCGAGAGCGGTGTAGACGATGCGGTCGCCGGACATAAACAGATGCTCGTCCTCACTCGCCGGATTGCACACCCGTTTCCACACCCTCATCTCCGCCGTGAGCCACTTCGGCATGACAATGTAGTAGTCACTGTGCGCACCGCATTTGCGGCCGTCTTGCCGGAACGGCGGCATGTTGTCCCGTTTCACGATCGTCCCGCAGACATGGAAGACGGCGCGTTCCACTGCGGGGTCGTCGAGTTCGGGCATATCGCACCACCGTGCGGCCAGCCCTTCGCCAAGACGCACGCCAGTGCCTAACAGCAACAGAGACATCGGCAGAACGTAGTCGTGCCCGCGGGGCTGAGATCCGGCGTCGCCGAAGACGATCGGCAGCTTCGCACACTCGTCCGCGGTCAACGCCCGCTGTCCGTTCGCGGCGGTGGTGTCCGGCGCGGGCACCCCGGTCATCGGGCACACGTCGAACAGCCCTTGCAGGGTCAGTTCCCGGAAAATCATGCCGAGGATGACGTGATGGCGATACGCCACCGACGGCGACAGGTCCGCGATATCGGCGATGTAGGAATGCAACTCGGCCGGCCTGCCGATCTCGCCGATCGTGTAAGAACCGAGTTCGGTCTCCAGCTTGATCGCATTCCGGCAGGCGAAGGCGGTGTCACTGGGATAGATCGACCGGTGGTAGCTGTCGTAGCTATACCACTTGAGCTTGCCCTTCTCGGCCTTGGCCTTCTGCATGTCGTCGAACATCTTGAAGGCCGCGCTCATCTTGTCGGTAAGCTTCAGCGCCACCATCTCACGGTGCTTGCTGTTACGACGTACGGTGCCCTTGCGTCGGTTCACCGCCCACTGTCGCTCGAACGCCTCCAGACATTCATCTATCGTGCGACCCTGCGCCGACGTGCGGGTGTAGCTACCACTGATGGTGCGGTGACGGACGCGGCTCAACCGGTACATGCCGTCGTCGCCCTTGATCGGTACGAGCTTGTCTTTGCGCGGGTACGCGCCGGGCTTCAGCGCATCACGTGGCATTGTTCGACCTTTCTCATGGTTGCTGTTCCATTTGACGCAGCCAGTCGATGAAGTCGGCCTCGAGGTAGCGGACACGACCGCCTTCGATTCGAATACACTTCGGGCCCTTACCCTTCGCTTTCCAGTTGGACAAGGTGCGCGGGCTGAGCTGAAGGCGGTCGGCGACTTCTTCCCGGGTCAGGTAGACAGGCATAGAGAAACTCCGCTATCAGTCGAGGTGGTTTCAAGGGCTACCGAGGTAGCTGGCGAGTTGCCGGAAGATTGGCGTGCGCGGATGGAGTCGATTCGAGGCGATGCTCATCGCGAATCGACGTCATCGAGAGGCAGCAACTTCGGTCGAGACCTTGCAGTCGACGAATTCGACGCACGAATGTCGCCTCGTGCCGTCCGATGAGCCGTTGCTCGAATTCGCCAACATCGTTGAGGCGCCATCGACGCCCCGCACACCGCCGTAGAAGACCAGCGCGTCGGGGGAAAGCCCTGTCGCAGGTAGTTGAAATCGGCAAGCGCCGATCCAGCCGGCGACAACATCATTCAGAGGACACAGCACTTCCGTCTCCTGACCGGGTCAGTGAGATCGTCAGTTCCTCGCCGTTTCGAGATTACGGCCCATGCTTCACGAGCGCAGCAACGAGACCATCTTGTAACGGATATCGTTCTGGTAGCCGTTTATTCGTGGCACTGCCACAGCCCGACGCCTACGGTGAGCGCCCACCGCTGGCCGCCGTGCCTGTGAAGCACGAAACTTGCAGCGCACGGCGCGGATTCGGCGATCACGGCAATGCTCAATCCCGGATGCCGTCTGCCACGCCGCACAACAGCCGCGAACGACTCTGCGAACCCCTGTGGCCGCTATGACCATCCTCACGGCGGCACTCCGAGACCTCCCGTCAATGTTGTAGTTGCGCTGCAAGTTCACCGACTCCAGGACTGCTCGCATGCGCACAGCTACCGCGAGTCTCCACCCAGATCTCCAATTCGGTTGCGGGAGTGAGCGCTTTCTCGCACGGCCGCCTTACGAACTGACCATCTATTCAGCCTTCGGCTACAGGCCCACGCAATCCGCCACGTGGAACCGCCACCAATTTGTTGGACTCCCCTTCGGCGGATTAACCTCTCGGAAGATCGAAATCATGTGATCGAAAGGTGCTTCATGGCGAAGAAGGTCATCGTCGAGCTGGTGGACGACTACGACGGGAAGTCCAAGGCCGATGAGACGGTGCGCTTCGGCATCGACGGCGTGGAGTACGAGATCGATCTGTCACTGAAGAATGCCGGCAAGCTACGCGCATCGCTCGAACCGTGGACCGAGTCGGCTCGACGAGTCGGCCGGATCCCACGAGGCAAGAACAAGGCGATCGAAAACCGGACCACCGCAGACAAGCGACAGACTGCCGCGATTCGAGAGTGGGCCCGCAACAACGGTTACGAAGTTTCTAGCCGCGGGCGGATTCAGAAGGATATCATCGAGGCGTACAACGAGGCCAACTAGAGCTGGATTGAGACGTCGGGTCGAGCGCCGACCAGCCGAGCTGACAAGCACAGGCCGACCGGCGCACGCTAATCTCAGAGAGCCCGATTCCCGGAGCCAAGTCCGCCTCTCGACAAGAAATCTGGCAGCGCGAAGCTGGCATTCAGGTGGGAATGTCCGGCCGGCAATGCATTTCGCAGGGCGACGATTGTGCTGTCGTTGAGTGCCAGCCAAGCGTGCCGTTGGTCGGCGTGAAAGGGGTTTCAGGCCGGCCCGAGCTCTTCAATCCGGGCTCGTCGGCCATTAGGCTGCCACGTCGGCAGGTCGGCGCGGATCACGCGGACAAACGAAGTTGATCTCGACGCCCATCGCGATTGTGGTCTTGCACCGCGGTGTCAGCGAAATACCGCTGCCTGAGCCGCACGTTTTCCGGTTCGGCCTCGGCGCCGATCGCTTTCTCGTGCCCCATGACCTCAACGAGGAACTTCCCGAGACCTCGCGTAGATTTCCGGGGCAGGCCATGCCAGCGTCCAGCTGGCGCCGTCACCATCCCTCTACTGCCGGCATCAGCAGACCCAATCGACCACACGTGGCAGTCCCAGTACCAGGCGTCGCATTCGAGCAAGCCGACGCGCGACGCGCGTACTTAAATCGGAACCTCATGGGCGTCGATTTATCTTGTCCCTCTTGCGGTTACGACGATCGCGTGCAGAGCATTGCTGCGATCCGCGCGTCGGGGACCTCGACGGTTTATGGCACCGACTACTACTCCGGTGTCGGTGTGAGTTCGTCGGGTCTGGTGCCGGTCATGGGCTCCTCGCTCGCTGAGCGAACGCAATCCAGTTATCTCGCGGAATCACTCGCGCCTGAGCCTGGATTCCGCGGTGCTGGTCGCCTCACAGCCCTGGCTTTGGTCTTAGGGTTGCCCGCGGGGGTATATCTCCTCATCGCGGTGGTGGTGCTGCTCGGGCCGCATCCTGACATCTCGACTGCCGCGATCATGGTCGGGATGTTCGGTTTTGCGCTTTTCCTCGCGCTTCCATCGTTACTGATTTTGTGGTTCGCGTTCCGGAGCCTGCGACGGTCGGCCCGGATTCGCGGCGGCGCGCCTACGGCTTATGCGGTGTGGCGTGCCGGGGTGTACTGCCATCGATGTGGTATGTGCTTTTGGCCGTTCGCGCCTGCCGCCGGGGTTCCGGTGCGGCATCTGGTCCCTCCAGGCGGTTTCCAGGGGATCGTATGGAACGCCGGGGGCTACCTCAACGACGCATGATCTCCCCTGATACAGGGATTGCAGACTTCTGCCACCGTCGGCTGGTCGGAGCTCGCCTATGGACCGTCTGTTCGGCGATCCCCTCGGCAGTCCATTCCGGGCTGCCGGTTAGGGCGATTGGTCTGCCTATTGCACGGACCGCTGCGGCTCGTTGAGCGGTGGCTTGCTCTCACGATGCGAGGTCTCCGCGCCTGGGCCGGGCTTTTCCTGCCCGGCGGCAAGTAGGTGACGCGCGGCCTTGAGGCTGATGTCGAGTAGTTCGGCGATCTCGTCGGTGCTGCATCCGTGGTCGTTCATGCGTGATACAGCCGCAGCCTGCCTGGCGTGGTGTACCGCGATATCGGTTGTGGCGGTCTGTTCGAGCTTGCGGATCTTGTCGTGCAACGCTCGGACGCGTCGGTCGCGACGTTGTTCGATCGTCGAAATCGCCTGCCACGCCGCCCAATACTCTCGCACAGCGTCCCCCACATTCTGTTCGCGTTCACGTTCGACCGCACGCCGACGATCCATCACTTCCCGCGAATGACGTAGTTGGCGAGCGAGTTTCCCTGCATCTTGTCCGCGTTTGCTGCTGCTCGTTCGGGCGTCGTTCATGTCGGGATCTCCCTCATTCTCGGTGAGATCAACCCGCGCCTCGCTGTTTCAACGATACGCCCACCCCCGTGCCCTCCAGTACCGCTGCATCCGCAACAACGCGGAAGAGGCAGCGACGAAGTCAGCCGGCGACTCGCGGTCATGTCTCGCTTCCCTTTTCTCTCCTGCCTCTGCTGTCGAAAGGAGTCCTGTGACCGAAAGCCAGCTCGCTGATGTCATTGATGTCGCGTCGGTGGTGTCTCGGTGTCTATCCGATCTCGAGCCGGTGTTCGAGCAGATCGACTGGGCCGAGGACGAAATCGCCCGCGCGCAACGACGCCACCCGCGCCACCGCAACACCCTCTACCACTCGTTCGCGCTGTTGATGCCGACCCATGAGCGGATGCGCCAGGAATTCGTGTTCCGGTCGCACTGCCGTGAACTGCTCGACCGCGTCGCCGCGGGCCTGTCTCCCGTGCCGGGGACCGCGGCCGAGGTCGCGCTCGCGGTCATGCAGGCCAGCCAGAAAGCCCCGCTCAACACCGCCGCATTCGGCCTCTACGTACGCATGTGGATCCAGGCCGGATTCCCTCCCTTGGACTCGGTGACCGGTTCACACGAACACTACGAAGCCATCGCGAAGTCGCGCATCGATGAACTGGAAGCCGAGACACGCACCCGCCTGTCCGTGACCGACCGCGTCCTGCGGTCTGTCGACTGTCCGGGCCGCCACCACGGCCAGCCCGCCAACGACTGCGAATACGCCCGTCCCAGCTTGGCCGCCTGACCGAAGGCGCAGTCCCTATCGACTGCTCGCCGTTTGTTCTTGCTTGCCCCTGTTCCTGTCCGTGGCCCGCGCCGGTCGACTCCTCTGTCGGCCGGCGCTTTTCTGTTGTGGAGGGTGTGTGCGTTCATGACCGATCCGATCCTGGGCCCGCCGTGCGCGGTCCGTGACGGCGCGGCATCCGGAACGGAGCTGTGCATCGCGAATGCCTCTGTCTGTGAGTCGTGTTGGCAGCAACTGCCCCGCTGCGATTACTGCCGGACCCCGTCGGTGCGGCTGACTCATACGGCTGAGGAGTCGCAGTTGTGTGCTCACTGCTTGTCCGGGTGGGCGGGGTGTGTGTCGTGCCGGGGGTTGACCGGCCCGCACTTGCGCACCGACACCGATCACCCGGTGTGCGCCCGTTGCGCGGGCGCGTTGTTCGCCGCGTGTTTCAGCTGCGGACGGTTCAGTGCCGACAGCCGCTACATCTCCGGCGGGCACCGCGCCTGCCCCCGCTGCGCCAGCCGATTCCACGCCTGCCCCGACTGCGGCACCCTCGTCCAACCCGGACACCGATGCGAGGGCTGCGCCCAGCCGGGGAAGGTATGGAACTACACCTACCGCCCCGACCCCCACTTCCACGGCACCGGCCCCCTCTACCTCGGGCTCGAGTTGGAAATCATCGTCCCCGAACACCGCTTCGACACCTGCGCCACCCTCGCCACCGACCACCTCGGCAACCTCGGGTACTTGAAGAAGGACATCGAGCACGGCCGGTCCGTGCCCACCATCGACACCCTGGCCAGGATCGTGCGCGGATACGACCTCGATCACGCTCAGCGTCGCCACACCTACGGCTTGTGGAACCCTCCTTTGCGGCTTGCGGCCGACGACGAACTACGGCACCAGATCTCGACACCGGAAGTCAACGCTCATCTCGCGCATCTGGATGCCGCGCACATCATCTGCGCCTACACCACTCCCCTATCGACGGTGCTCGCCGCCAGCGACCGTCTGTATGACGCGCTGACCGGCCTTCGTCAGGCAGGTAACAACCTGGCGCTGTGGTTCTTCCAGCCACCCGCGCGTGAGCTGGTCGTCGACTGGGATGACCAAGCACCTCACGTGGTCGCTGCGCTGCGCGCTGCCATCGGCCCATATCGCAGCAGCCTCGAGGCTCGCGCCCTGCTCCGCACCCTGGCCACCAATCCGCGCTTCGCCGAGCTCTGGACGGCACATCCCACCGCCGTCAGCTATGGCGGCCCGTCGGGCAGACCGGTCCTACTGCGGCACACCGGTTCTCCCACTCCGGCCGCTATTTCCCTACAGATCAGCGAATTCCACAGCCCGCACGCCATCCTCGTCGCCTACGGCATCAGCAACGCCAGCGCAGGATGCAAGTAACCGTCTGTGTCACAGCACTTTCCAAGGCAGAACATCATGCGCGTTTTCATGACCGGAGTCGCTCACACCACCGGCGACCCCCGGCCGATCACAGGAATAGAACCTATTGCCGCCGAGCCAGGACTGGTCGATGCCCTGCACGAGGTCGGACTTGCGACCTATCGGCACGCCCGCAATTCTCCAATCGACATGGCCGCCGTCTGTATCGCGGAAACGCTCGACCAAGCGCGGATGCCGGCATCCGGGATCGACATCCTGATGCTCGCCTCCTCCACCATCGGGTTCGGCCACATCGAAAACACCGAACTCCTGCAGCTGAGTGAGCGGTTCGGACTCACCCACTCCACACCCATCGGGGTCTCAGCCGCCGAATGCGCCAACTTCGGCACCGCCCTGCACCTCGCCCGCACACTCGTCGCCTCCGGCAACGCCCGCACCATCCTGCTGGTCACCACCGACGCCTGCACCGCACCCGAGCAACGTCTGCTCCGTCAAGTCAACTCCGTCGTCAGCGACGGCGCCGCCTCCTGCCTCCTCACCAACGAACCCGCCCGCATCGAAATCCTCGCTACCGCTACAGCCACCAACCAGCTCATCCGCGCCGCCACCAACCCCGACGCCATCGCCGTCCTCACCCGCCGCACCCTCGTCGGCCTCGTCGACGAGGTGCTATCGCGTGCGAATATCGACCGCGACCAGATCCGGCAGGTGATCACCAACAACATCAACACCGAAGCACCGCGGTTCATGACCCTGTCGGCCGGGCTCGACCACAACCTCAGCTATGTGGATAACATCGCCGATTTCGCTCACGTCCATTCCGCCGACAACCTGATCAACCTGCAAAGCTACCTCGAAGACGGCACTGCTCCCGACCAGATCGTCCTCACCATCAGCCACGCCTTCGGCACGTGGGCACTCGGTCTCCTCCAAGTCTATTGACAGCTCCGAAACACTTCCAGATGCGGTCGATACGCAAATAGGCTGGGACAGTTGCTCGTTCAACCCGGAGCGCTACGTTCGTTGTACTGCGCTTCCGCAGTTCAGCGGGATCTCGATACGGTGGAATCGCTCGGATTCGCACGGAGATCGCAGGTTCACTCGGCCCTACAGAACGTCCACAGGACGTCGTAGAACCACACCGAGGAGGCAGCCATCGAAGGGCCAGTCAAGCCGGGTGCGACCTCGCGGGCGTGCCCACCATCCCGCACTTCCCTCACGAGTTTGCTTCGTCGGCAGCTCATCTCGTTCCGGTCCCACGATCGGTCATATTCTGGAGGCGGACTTGACCGCGTGCGGCTTGGCGGCCGGCTTCGTCGACAACAGTCACCGCCCAGAGCTGTTGCTGTTTCGCCGCGGAAAATCGGAGTGGCGGTGGCGGTGAGTGCGCCGTCGTGAACGGCGCGCAGGAAGTCGGTGGTGTTGTTCACGCCGACTACCCGTCCTCGGTCGCCCAACCACAGACCTGCGCCGAGACTGGCGGCTGCTTCGACGATGACCGAATAGACACCGTCTCGTGCGGCTGCCAAAGGTCCGGGCGCACGTGCAGTGCCAGGACAACTGAGTCACCGTCGGCCTGTTCGACTGCGAGTCCCAGAAATGTGCCTATGCGGCCAAGGACATCGGAGTCCATACAAGTCCTGTTCGTGAGAGTCCGTGTGGTGGCCGATCCCACCGATTTTGGACCTTCGTGTCGTAATTTTGCCGGAATCTCAGTCGCCGACGCGGATGACAATGGCGGCCGCAGTGTCGCCGGCAGCGCAGCCGGTGAACAGGCCGACGCCGCCACCCCGCAGGGTCAGTTCGGTGACCAGCTCGGCGACGGCGCGCGTCCCGGTGGGCGCCTGGGGATGTCCCCAGATCATGCTGCAACCGAACGAGTTCATCTTGGCAAGGTCGACGCCGGTTTCGTGGGCGAAGACGATGTCGTTGACGGCGAATGGATTGTGGGTGGTAATTGCGTCGACTTGGTTCATGGCCAGCCCCGCCGCATCGAGTGCCCGCAGCGCCGGCGGTACCGGAGCTTCGGGCATATGGGTGGGAGCGACGCGAGCGAAGCCCGTGGACAGGATCTGGGTGACGGGCCCGGCGCGCAACTCTCGCGCTCGCGCGGTCGTGGTGACGATTGCCCCTGCCACACCGTCGGCGGGGTGTGTCTGCGAAGCCCCGGTATGGACGCCGTCGGGCACTGCCGGGCGCAGGCCCGCGATCGCGGCCCGGTCGATAGGTCGCACGCCGGAATCGGTCGCCTCTTCGATTTTCGTGCGGCCAATTCTGATCTCGACGGGAATCATGTATTCCTGTTGGAACGACCGTTCATCGGCGAGTGCGCGCTGATACTGCTCATAGCGAAGGACGGCGACGTCGTCCAATTCGTCGCGGGAGATGCCGCGTTCGCGGGCGACCGTTTCGGCCGCGGCGAGCATGGATGTTCCGGCCCACGGATCGCGGGCGAAATTGGCTTGGACGAAGTCCTCGACAGCGGGCGCTCCACCCGTTGCTTTCGTACTCGGATACACGATCGTTGGGCCGTTGCTCGTGCGGTCGGTGGTGATCACGAGTTCGGTGCCGCCTCCGATGCTCACGGAGGTCGCGGCCGCGTGCAGGGATGCGACGCCTGTTGCGCAGGCTGGCTGATCATCGGGCCGGTGATCTGCGGGATGCCGATGCGCGCGGCGATCGTCGGGGGACCGAAGAAATACCCGGGTTGCGGGATCGTGATGCCGAGCACCACTTCATCGACCACATTCACATCGATCCCGCGGTCGGCCAGTGCCCGGCTGGTGACTGCCGTCGCCAGATCCACACTCGACACGTCGCCGACGGCTCCTTGCCACCGGATGAACGGTGAGGACCAGAGCAAGCCGGCCGGGATCGCGACGTCGTGAAATTTCATGTGTTTCTGACCTTCCCTGAAAAGTGGACTCAGTTGGGTAACGCGACTTCCATCTCGTCGCCAACGCTGACATACCCCGTGCAAATGCAGATCTCGCCGAACAGTTCTTCGCGACCATGGCTACGGCTCGGAGTGGGGTCGCGATGAAGTCAGAGGGTGAGGGAGTAGCCGCCGTTGACGGGGATGGTCTGCCCCGTGATCCACCCGGAGGCTCCCGTGGCGAGGAACAGGATCACGTGGGCGGCGTCGTCGGGCTCGCCGAATCGGCGAATCAGATAGCCGCCCAACACCTTCTCGGCGAATTCCTCGTCGGCGATGGCCTCGGCGATCGCCGGTGTGCGGGTGGCGCCGAGCGCGACATAGTTCGCGGTGATGTTGAAGCGCCCGCCGAGCCTGGCCATGGATCGGGTGAACCCCGCGGCGCCCGCTTTCGCGCCGGAATACGCTTCCATGCCATTGATCTCGCCGACCCGGCCGGCGTCGGAGATCACGGTGATCACGCGCCCGTATTTCCTGCTCATCATGTGTGGAAACACGTGTCGGGTAGCGATCATCACACCGTCGAGATTGACGTGGGTGAAGGGTCTCCAGTCGTCGAGATCCTGTTCCCAGAAGGCCCGGGGCGCGTGCGCCGGTGCTTCCGCGCCTCGATTTCCGGCATTGTTGATCAGGATGTCGATGGGGCCGAGTTCGTCGCCGATTTTCGCGACGGCCGCACCGAAGCCGTCGAAGTCTCCGACATCGGCCACGGCGGCGGCGGCCGAGGCTCCCGCCGCTCGCAGTTCCTCGACGACCTCGGCGGCACGATCGGCGGAGACGTCGTTGACTGCGACGGCCGCACCACGGGCCGCGGCCAGCTGCGCGACTCGCCGGCCTACACCTTGACCGGCGCCGGTGACCAGCAGGACGTGCCCCGTCAGGTCGAGTGGGTTGTCTGTCATTGCCACGATGGCTCTCTTCCTTTAACCGCGCTCCGCGCCGGCACTCTGCAGAACGGTCGCGACACAGACCGCGCCCAGCCCGACCATGTTGCGCCGGGGTGCTGCCTGGCTCCGGCCTCGCCGCGAATCTGGGTGGTGATCTCGCCTATCTGGCCGATGCCGGTCGGCCCGATCGGATGGCCCGAGCCCAGCAACCCGCCCGAGGTATTCACCGCTACCCGGCCGCCACGGGAGAAGTGACCGTCGGCCAGCGCCGACGCAGCCTGTCCCTCGCCGACCAGCCCCATGGCCTCGACGTATTGCAACTCCTCGATGGAGAAGGCATCGTGCAGTTCGACCAGATCGAGGTCGGCCGGCGAAATCCCGGCCTGCTCGTAGGCCAGCTCGGTTGTCGTACGGGTCAATTCGGCGTCGAAGCTTTTGGGCCCGTACAACTCTTCACTGCGCTGGACCGAGGCCAGGACACGGACGCATCGCGACCGATCGATCCCCCAATCGGTGATCGCGTCCTCCGATACGACCACAACGGCGGCGGCGCCCTCGCCGATCGGGCAGCACTGCAAACGGGTCAGCGCTCCGGAGACGGCAGGCCCGGCCATGACCTCGTCCAGGCTGTACGCCTTGGGCCGCTGGGCGTTCGGATTCAGCGCCGCGTTGGAGTAGTTCTTCACGGCGACCGCTGCGAGTTGTTCGGGCGTGGAGCCATAGGTGTGCATGTACTCGTCGGCCAGGAGCGCGAAATGGGTGACCGGCGCGATATGGGACGCCGCCGATTCCGCGATGCCGGTCTTCGTCGCGGCCGGTAGTACCAGCGCGGGGGTATCGACGCCCACCGCGAGGGCGACATCACTGGTTCCTGCCGCGACCTCCAGGCACGCCAGCCGGAAGGCAGACGAGCCGGAGGCTGAGGCGCTCTCGATCTGAGTCATCGGAATGCCCGTGACGCCAAGGTGTTTCAGCATCGGCGAGAGGCTGCCATACCGAGCATCGCCGTGGCCGTGTAGGCGCTGTCGACACTGCGCCACCTCAGCCCCGCATCGGACAGAGCTTGCCGCACCGCCGTGAGGCCGAGTTGCACATAGGCAGACCCACTGGGTTTGCGATACGGATGCCATCCCACGCCCGCGACGTAGACCGGTCTCTGGTCGGCGAGAGTAATTCTCATCGAACTTCCTCCGCGGCAATGACTTCGAAGCGAAGTTCACGGGTGGAGTCTTCTCCGGTGCTCACCGGAGCGGTTGTCGCCCGGACCGTGTCGCCACGCTGAGCGCCCGATGATCCGTCGGCGAGCACCGCGCGGATCATGGGGCCTTCCTCGAGCACGATCGCCGCGACGGTGAACGGCGCACCGATCGCACCGGCGGGGTCACGGCTGACGGTGGCCGTGGCCGCGATCGTGCCCCGCCCGCAGAGTGTCACCTGCGCGAGGTCCGCGCCGTGGTCACCGTTGTATTCCGAGCCGTAGGTCTGGAACGGGAACGAGATATTCCCAGCGCTGTCGCGTGTTCCGACCAGCGTCGGAACGCCCGCGTCGTCGACCTCGTACAGACTCGGTTCTGCCGAGTTCATTCTCATCTGCCCATGCCTTTCTGCAACGCTGCCGTCGAGCCGCGAAGGACGTACTCCACGCGCGTTGGCTGGCCTATTCACGATCGAGTAGTTGAATTCAACGGTTCGAAAAAGCCTCGACCGGGATCGAAGTTTCGGGAGAGTGCAATTTCGTTTTCCGCTCGCTGTTGACCACCGGGGGCGTACGTTGCAGCGCAGTCAGTCTCGCGCGCAAATCGGCCAGAGCGATCCGGGTGAAGCCGGTTCCGACGTTGCCCGCCCAGATGAGATTTTCATCCTGTCGGGTATGGCCACCGGTAGCGAACCGATCCGGGCGGAGCGGCTGCCGGCACGGGCCGCCAGCCGACCACGATCACCTCCGAGACCGGCAATTCTTGATCTTGGTCCAGGACCGACTGCGGCGCCCGGGCAGGTAGCGGCCGTCCAGGCGCTTGAGGATCAAGCCCTCCAAACCGACCTCTTGCGAAGGCGCCAGCAGCTGCCGGCCGCGACCGGCCATACGGGGCGATATCTGCCACCGCGGCCCCGGCAATGCCAACTGCTCGAGCAGTTCACGACGCCGCAGGTAAGGCAGCTCGATCAGCGACCGGTCCCCGACATGCAGCAAATGGAACGCGACGAAGGTCGCCGGAGCCACCGCGACCATCGCAGCGATCGCCGCCAAATCCGCCAGCTCGGGCCAGGCGGCCGTGACGTCGTTGCCGTTCCGCGAGATGAGCTGCACACGGTCAATGACATAGGCGCCCGCATTGTGTCGTATTCGATCGGGTCAATCGGCCGGACCTAGAAAGCAGCCGGGCTCCGGGATCGCGACAATCACCCGAACGGTTGGCGTATACGTTCTACTGAATAGCGTCTTCACTCCGTGTTCCGGAACCGAGTACGCGCAGTATCCACCGGCCCTTACCACCTTTTTTCGCGCGATAGAGCTCCCGGTCCGCAGCATCCAGCAACTCCTCCGCCCGGATATTGGAGATGCCGGCCACCACGGCGCCGACACTGGCCGACATACGTAGTCGGTGGTCATCGACAGTGATCGAACCGTCCAACGCCGACAGCATCGCCTCAGCGACCCCGCCGACACCGCGGTCATCAGCCGGAGGAGGCACCAGCACGACGAACTCGTCGCCGCCGAGCCGGGCGATCAGGCGGCTGTCGTCGGCGAGGTTGTCGCGCATGCGGGTAGCGACCGCAAGCAGAACACGATCGCCGATCCGATGGCCGTAGCGGTCGTTGACCTCTTTGAACCCGTCGAGGTCGACGAAGCACAAACCGACCGAATCCCCCTCTCGAGCATCGGATATCAGGCTCTCGATTCGTTCTAGAAGACACCGCCGGTTCGGCAAACCGGTCAGCGGGTCATGACGTGCCTGCCAGTTCAGTTCCGCCCTGAGCCGATGCCGTTCCGTCGTGTCTTCGCCAACCGCGAGCAGATAGTCGGCCTGCACGTCGGCGCCCTGAACATAGGTGACGGAGAACGCCACCCACCTAACGCTGCCGTCGGCACGAACGATCCGGCGCTCCAACCGCACTGTTCCTTTTCGCGCTGGCACCAACTCATCGAACAGCACAGCACGATTCGCTTCTTCCTCATCCGGATACGCGTACCGAAAAATTGAGCTGCCTCGTAACTCCTCCCCTGGCACTCCGACCATGTCGGCCAAGTACTGATTCACTTCGACCAGAATGCCCTCGGTATCGGCGATCGCGATTCCCACCGCCGCCTTGTCGAACACGTTGCGGAACCGATCGCCCGCGACACCGCATTGCTCCACTCCCCGCCGGTCAGCAGCCAACGAAGCCTTCCCGGCCTGTTCCACGTGCGCACGAAAGCCTTCAGCGACACCGCCGAGTAAAACGGCCATGCGTCTATCAGCATCGGTTCTCCCCTCAGCCAACTCGGACAACACGCACGCGGACACCGCCAACACGACCGGACGAGTGAAACCAAGTTCGGCCAAACGACGCCCCACCCGCACACCATCGGCACAGTCGACGGGATCACTGTCCAGCCCGACCGCAAGGTCTTCGACCAACTCGTCGAGCACCTGCCGCGTTCCGGGCGTTATCGGCACCGCACTGCCTGCGATGAGTGCCTGCACCCACCGAGACACCAGGGTGGAACGGTGAAGTTCGTCCATCGCGATCCATCCTCCGAACCGACGGACCTCATTATCCTCCGCGCTGCGGTGATGGTCAGTCCCCGCCGACCTGAGGTCGCCTTCCACGAGCGTCCGTTCGGCCAGAGCGAAGGTGCGACGCGGTCCGCACGAAGACTTCAGTGGGTCTCGAACGTGCGATACCGCCGACCTTGACCATTTACCCAAACAATCTTGTCACCACCGCGGCCGGACTCGGGCAATTCATGCCGATTGAACTGGATCGCCGGCGCATGGGCTCGCGTTCGAACCGTTGGTCAATCCTGGCGGCACTCGAAGTCCAGATCCAGGCCGTGATCAACCGGCCCGATTCGTCCGCGCCATCCATATCCGCGGTATCGAGCGACTGACCTCCGGAACCGATCCGGCGATCCTGCTGGGCGTTTACCCCGTCGGCAACGGCGTCTCCACCGCTCACGCGATCGCCGCGGTCTATAACGCCATCGCCACCGATACGCAGTTCCTGTCGCGGTCACGAGTGCGGCTGATTCCGCGCGTGCAGACCCGGCTACCGGACCGGAACCTGCTGCTTTCCATGGGCTGGCGACTCGGGTACCACTCCATCCCTGTTCCCAACCCCTTCCGGGCCCCGGTTATCTCTAGCGGAAGATAACCTATCAATAGACTATTGTGCTCGTCCGAGGTCTGGGATATCACTGGCCCGCGGCTTCCCGCAGGCTAGCCAGCGGACTGGGTCGACGCCGACCGTTCGGATCCAACCCGGTGGATAATCCGAACGAGATTGCTCTCGCCATCTACGAAGATGCGGTCTCCTTCCCGTAATACGCGCGTGCCGATTTCGGTTCCGATGACATACGGAATGCCGAGTTCACGTGCCACAACGGCTCCGTGGCTAGCGGACCCACCGATATCGATGACCAAGGCTTCGGACAGCGCCATCAAAGGAGCCCAGCTCGGATCGGTGAAACGACACACCAGGACGTCACCCGGCTCCAGGTCGACTTCTTGCTCGGGATCTGTGAAGATTCGCGCGCGACCTTCAACGGTTCCTCCCCCGCTGGCGGCGCCTTTCAACTGGGTCGCGGCTTCGGCATGATCCGGCTCCGGGTCGATCCTCACCGGTTCAGGCATCCCGTAGAACGCGATCGGCAGGACCATCGACTGGTACTCGGCCCTCGTCGTACGGCGCACGTCCACGATCCGCTGCGGATTGTCCAGCTCGCCGGCGTGCAGACGTTGGCATTCTTCAATGGTGAAAAAGAAGACATCGTCTGTCTGCTGCAGTCGACCGAGGCTCACCTGCTGCTCGCCGAAAGCCCTCGCCGCTGCCCGGCATTCGTCGATGGCCATGAGGAGGCGGCCTTCCCGACTTGCAGTGTGCGCACGATGTTCCGCATCCGCCGAAGCAACCACCGCGTCATCCAGCGTTTTCCGAAGGGCGTGGCCGCAAGCAACCGTTGCTCGGCATCAGCGGCGGCCGCACGCGCTCGGGCTGCACGAGCTTCCGGGCGCTCCCGTTCGGCCGAGGCCGAGGCCAGCATGCGGATCGGAGCGGGGTTCTCCCGCCACACTGTCGTGTAGACATTCCCCTCGTTCGGCCCGTGATAGCCCCAAGCGCGGAGGAAATCGACTTCGGTTATCTCGCCCTTCCCGAGCCGCCACATGTCGTCGGCCATGCGGGTTTCGTTGACATCGCCGACTCCTGATAGCAGCTGAACAGCCAGCGCCGGTTCACCGGCCCGCTCCGCTGCTGCGGTCACCGCGGTCTGCCCGCCTTGGAACATGAACCGCACAATGCAGTGCTCCGAGAAGGTCTTGACGAAGTTCCCACGGGCCGCAACCAACCACTCGATCGGTTGGATACGGGCCGGCTCCTCACCGTTTCCGAGCTCGAAAACCGTCGTCAGCCACTCTCGGTACATCTCGTCGTGCAGCTTGCGCAGCCGTTTTCCCGTGCGCAACAGAGTGATTGGCGCTCTCCACATGAGCGCCGGCAACCGGCGGTATGTCCCAGGAAAGCTTGGTGCGCCTGCGCGAACACTGCCCATGAGGTCTCGTTCGAAGTCGTCACCATCGACTCCCGGCAGTGCGGAAAGCGTTTCTTTGATGGCATCGACATTCAAGGCCTGACGCCCGTAGAACCATGCCAGGCCCCGCTTGTTCACATCCGAGGAGACCACAACCTTCTTCTTCGGAATGACTCCGAACGCTGACATGGAGTACAGCCAACCCGTCTCTGCCGAGTCCATCCAGACGCTCCAACACATCGGCGTCATGACTTCGGGGCAAGCTTCGCCCAGATTGGTACTCGACCAATATCGGTCCGGCTGCGAACTACCACGCACGGGGTCGGTAACGGAAGTGGACACAAACTCTCCTAGCTCGGGCCGCGCCCGGCTTCGATAGGGCGCGGCGTCGACGACTGCGCCGTCGGCGCCCGCGCACATGCTCGGGGCGCCGCACCGGCCTCACTATTCGGATCGGGCGTTCACGCGGACATCGGTGCGCCCCGTCGACAACTCGTGTGCCTGTCAGCTGGCTTGGGCAACCCTCGGAGTGAATTTCATCGGCATTGTGTGCCAACCCACAGTCGGCCACAAACCCGGCTCCGGTTCACCAGCCACATCGAAGGTTTCGATCCGCTGTAGCCATGTGCTCAATACGGCTCGAATCTCGATCCGCGCGAGAGGCTCGCCGAGACAGCGGTGCGCCCCGAGACCGAAACTGGTCAGCTTGTGGGTAGGGCGATCGATCTGGCACTCATCAGCGTTCGGGAAAACATCTTCGTCCCGACTGCCCGATGCCCACATCATGCAGATGCGGTCACCTTCCTTGATGGTCTTTCCGCCTATCTCCACATCACGCGTCGCCACACGCGCCGTCGCCTGCACTGGCGCAAAGACTCGACAAAACTCACCCACTGCCTTCGTCAGAAGCTGCGGATTTTCCCTGAGTTGATCACAGACATCCGGCCGGGTCGACAAATACTGCATGGTCGAGCTCAACGTGTCCGCTGTGGTTTCGAACCCGCCGACCGACAATAGAATGAAGGTGCCGAGAATTTCCTCATTTGTCAGTGGACGCCCGTCCACCTCTCCCGTGACGAGGGCAGACATCAAGTCATCAGTGGGATCGGCCTGGCGCTTTGTCATCCACTCGTGCACGAAGGAGAGCATCTCCATGAACGTCCGGCCGAGAGCCTCCTGGTCCTGTCCGGCGTTCGCCTCGACCATCCCGTAATGCCAACGCTTGAACATCTCCCAATCCGATTCGGGAAGGCCCATCAGCAATGCCAACCCGCTTGCCGAGACGGGGATGTTCAGCTGCGACGCGACATCCACGGTGCCATCGGAGATGAATTCGTCTATCCGTTCATTGGTAATACGCTGCAAGAGCGGCTCGAAGGCAGCGAGACGGGCGCCCCGGAAGAAGGGGGCTATCAGTCCCCGGTAGGCGTCATGCATCGGAGGGTCGGACTGGACCGGCAGCCACGGAAACACGCCGCCCGTCATGTCCGGAATCACGAATTGAGGAGCAGAGCTGAAGGTCTCGGGTTCGCGCGCCGCACGTTCGATATCCCCGTGCTTGAAAAGGGCCCAGGTGCCCCCGAATTGCTCGGTGAAGGCCACCGGGCAGCCGGATCGCATCCGCTTGGCCTCATCCCTGGGCTTCGAAACATTTTCCGGGGACAGCGGATCCCAGTCGGACGTTGTTTGCGACATTGCAATACTCCTACGATTCGTATGAAAGGCTGGACCTCCGGCCCAGTTGTCGTTCGAATACCCGACATCACACTTCCAGCGACAACGGGAAGGCCCGGAAACGCCGGTAAGACTCTCTGATCATTGAGACGCACCGGCTTGGAACATCCAGAACCCGAGTGAATTCTATGGATACACGGTCACTGCTACTTCGTGCTCAGCGCAATGGGGAGCTCGCTGAGACCATGGAGAACGAAACTGGGAAGCACCGGGTCCTTGTGATCACGGACGATACGCATATCCGGAAACCGCGACAGCAGGAGTTCCAGGCCAACCCTGGCCTCCAGGCGGGCGATATTGGCCCCCAAGCAGAAATGTTCCCCGCGCCCGAACGCAAGATGCTGTCTCGATTCAGCGCGGTCGAGATCCACCGTATCGGCCGGCCCCAACGCCTCCTCGTCCCGATTGCCCGAGCCATACACCAGCCAGAGCATGCTACCTGCCGGAATCGAGACATCGCCGATTTCGACGCTTTCGGTCGCAGTGCGAAACAATCCTTGCACCGGCGATTCCAGACGCAGCATTTCTTCGATCAGGGGGCGAAGCAAACCCATGTCATCGCGGATCCTCGCCATCAGCGCCGGGTCGGTCAGGAGACGGTGCGTCGTCCAAGAGAGCAAATTCGTAGTCGTTTCGTTTCCGCCGACCAGAAACACCACGAGCATCTGCAGCATCTCGTTGAGTGTGAGTGATTCACCCTCGTCGACGCGCGCAGACACCAGATCGGTCAGGAGGTCATCTCGAGGGTCGCCGCGCCGAACGTCGATCTCCTCGGTGAAGTAATCATAGAATTCGTCAACGGCCTGGAAGATCTCACCGATCTCATCCATGGAGAGATTCAACGCTCCCACGCCTCTCGTGAAGGCGTTGGACCAACGTTTGAAGTCCGACTGCCGTTCCGGAGGAACTCCCAGCACATCGGCGATGACAGTCATCGGCAACGGAATCGCGAACTGAGAAACAAGATCCATTGTCTCTTCCGACTCCACCGCTTCCAGCAACTCAGAGGCGATTCTCCGGACCTCCGGCTCCATCAGCTTGACACGGCGTGGCGAGAATGCCTGACTCACAAGCCGACGCTGACGAAGATGCAATGGCGGGTCGGCGTTGATCAACGCGGGCTCACTGTTGATTTCCAACCGCCGCTCCACTTGACGCAACAGTACCGGCGGCGTCGCCGGGTCTTCATGCAGCTTCTTCGCTAAGGCCGTCACCGAACTGGGCCCGCTCTGTTGAGCAGAAGAATACCGAACAGGGTCCGCGAGGACGTGCGTAATATCACTGTGGCGCGAGATAACGAAAGCGCCGAGCTGCTCTGACCAATACACAGGGGCAACGCGCCTAAGCTCGTCGTATACAGGATATGGACACCGAATCGACTCTGGGTCGAGAGAAAGCAGTGAATCCACCGCCGGACCGACGCCGGAACCCGATACCGGACAACGTTCGACCGTCGTAGCACTGGGCGCCACAACGTCCGAGACGCCACTACCGCCCTTTGATTCCTGCAAAGCCAACTTCACTCCATCCGAAATCCAGCGCCTGTTTCACTGTCAGTCGCGCTGCATTCTTTGTATTACGCCAGCGCTTTCTGGCGGTTCGCGATGCCGACCATGTCCTCTACTCGAACAAGCTTCACTCGGGGTCGTCCGGCTTTCCGCCCCGCCTCCACTTCGTGTGCCTTGATCGAGCGCCAGCCGCCGATGTCGATCCGATCCGGCTGGCGTTGTTCGATCAGCGCCTCCAGCCCCGCCGGATCCCTGGTGGGCTTCACCAGTCGTCCCGTCTCCAGGTCCTCGAGCAGGTGGCGCACCGTCTCTCTCGCGCACAGCCTGTTCGTACCGATGACGCCCGACGGTCCACGCTTCACCCAGCCCGCCACGTACACCCCTGGAATCGGGGATCCCGTTCCGGAATCGATGACCCGCCCTCCGTCGTTGGGTACGACCCCGCGGGCACCATCGAAGGGCAAACCCGCCAGCGCTCGTGCTCTGTAACCGATCGAGCGAAGCACCAGGCCGCATTCCCAGTCCCCTACCGAATCCGGGAATACCTCTGTGCGACTGTCTGATCCGGATGAGAGTTGCGTTCGAGCCATCCTGATACCTTCGACGCTCGAGGTACCGAGTATTTCGACAGGAGTACGGAAAAAGCGGAGCCGGATCGTTCGATCGCCGATTACAACCGACCTGGCCGCGTAGTCGGCGATGATGCGTTGCTTCAACCCGGCTGCGGCATTGGAATCGGCGGCGGATTCACTGTCGACCGGATCTGCAGTGACATTGGTCTGGGGCAGATGCCCCAGCGCAGCCAACTCGGGAACCGTGAACGCAGCGTGCTCAGGTCCACGCCGCCCTACAACGATGACTTCTCTTATCTTGCTCGTGGCCAGCGCTTCGATCGCGTGATCGGCGATGTCTGTCCGAGCGAGTCGCGATACATCACTGATCAGGACCCGAGCCACGTCGAGACCGACGTTGCCGTTGCCGATCACCACTGCACGTTCCGCGGAGAAGTCGAACTTCATTCCGGCGAAATCGGGGTGGCCGTTGTACCAGGCAACAAAATCGGTAGCCGAATGGCTTCCTAGCAAACTCTCTCCCGGGATATCAAGCCGACGATCCTCCGAAGCACCCACCGCATAGATGACAGCATCATGGTGGCTCATCAGCTCGTCGTGGGTAATATGCTCTCCCACTCGGGTGTTCAAGAAGACCCGCACGCCTCCGCGGCATATGGTGCGCTCGAACACTTCGGCAATTTCCTTCGTGCTGGGATGGTCAGGCGCCACGCCATATCGCACCAGTCCACCCGGCACCGGAAGCCGTTCGAAAAGGGAGACTTCCACCTTCACGCCGTGCGTGTTCAGAAGCTCCTCGACCGCATAGCATGCTGCCGGCCCGGTTCCGATCACAGCGACACGGATCGCTCCGGTCGCGGAGGATGCGGGCTGTAACGGTATAGACGGCACGAGGGAGGAAGTCGGAGACGTCTCTGCAAAGTAGCCCGCGTTCAGTTCCGCGTAGAGCGCGGTTTCTTCGTCGAGCTCTCCGTCAGAGATAATCGCATCCACCGGGCACACCTCCGCGCAAGCGCCGCAGTCGATGCAGGAGTCGGGATCAATGTGAAGCATCTCGGCGGTGGAGAAGTCTCGTTCCTCCGGTGTCGGATGGATACAATTCACCGGGCATACAGCAACACAGGTTGCGTCATTGCAGCATGATTGCGTGATTATGTACGCCATTCGGTGCATTTCCTTCATCTTCGTCGAGCGCAGTCGTGAGTCACGAGGAGCCCGCACGATGTAACAGCCCTCGAACGCGATCACACAGCTCGGATCAGCGGGCGAGGAACCCGTCTCGTCGGTTACCAGCAGTTCTTTCACGCCGTCACGGGTATGTGGCCGGTGCTTTCGTCGGCCCCCGAGGCGGTGCGTTGAGGCAATTGTGGGGCACACCCCCCACCATGTCAAGGGACACAACTGTCCCTTGATGTGACTGCCGCCCGGGCCAGAGGGCGCTACCACGCGACCCTCGCGGCAAGGCTCGGTCTGGCTGCCCATACTTGCAGCCGACAGGCATAGCGAACCGCTCGCCGGATAGGGATGGCCACGATGCTCCACGCGAGGAACTACACCAGAGGGCGGACCTGGTTGATCGAGTTAATCTATCCATCAATAACTAGTGGATAGAGTATTCTCGCTCTGGTCGTCCGCGACCGCCGAGGGGGAGTCTTGGCAGCATCGGTCGCGGATCCTAGCTGCCATATCTCGGAGGTTGCGGTCACATGTCAACGTCGATCGGTACACAGTCCAACGCCATCCACTGGAAGACAAAGCTCTGGATCGGGCTGTCGGCAGGGGTTTTCATCCTGGCCTCCCTCTTGATCACCGCCCTGAGAGAGCACCACGGAGTCGAGCTCGATCCGACATACGGCACCCCTCCTCCGCCCGACTTCCCATACTCCCTCGCGAACAACGTCGGGTGCACTCTTGTCATGACCCTCGTCGGAGTTACGGGTGTGGCCCTGGGCATCCGTCAATGGATGCGAACGAAGTCGCCGCTGCCGCTGATGGTCGCGCTGAGCGGCGCGCTGATCTGCATTCCAGAAGTCTTCTTCGACGTCATGGGCGCCGTCTACTTTCCGTGGAGCGATACGGAGGCCTTCGGTCACGCCTATGACATCCTGGGTCGTCACATGCCCTGGTGGATCGTGGCCGGCTGGTTCGGATATGGGGTATTCAGCTTCTCGATCTTCGCACTGCTCAACTCGAAGCCGACGACGAGAACGCTGTGGTTGATGTTCGGCGCCGCCGCTGCGGGCGACGTTGTCTTCGAGGAGATTCTGCTCGAGTTCGGGGTCTATCACTACTACGGCAACCAGCCCTTGATCCTGATTTCTCAGCTGCCATGGTGGTGGATTCCGTGCAACTCGGTTGGCGTGTTCCTCGCCGCAACCCTGGCGCATCGCTTCCAGTCCACACTCCGAGGATGGCGGTCACTACTGATGCTGGTCATCACGCCCCTTTCGGTATCCACGGTGTACGGCTCGATTGCGCTACCGTCCTGGATCGCCGTCAACAGCGACTATCCGTGGCTGCCTACGCAGCTGCTGGGCCTGCTGACCATCGGATTGGGAGTTCTCGTGTTCGCCTTGATTCTTCGACTCGTCCTGGGCCGGGATCCGCTCGACCTCGCCTACGCTCCGGGACCGTCGGCGAGTCATGCAGCAGAGACCGACGCCGCCGACAGCCGGCCTGCCGGGCAGGTCGCTGTCGCGCGATGACACGTTCCGCCGCGGTCGGCGAACAGCCGACCGCGGCCGGCCATTCTGCGCGGTCAGTCTCCGTGATAACCCAACCGGGGAGTCGACTACTTTCGACCGGCCTCAAATGGTCGCCGCACCAATAGTTTCCAGGTAACCACCCGCCGCCATCCGACCCACGGTGTCGAGATTGCACCGATCGGCCTGGACGCCTTCGACCGCATGGCCGCGACGACCCAACCGATCGATCGCCACGTTCACCACCGCGTTCGCAATCCGTATCGAGCGTCCTCGCTTGAATGAGCCTGGTTCGCAACGTATTCCGCAGAAACGACAAGTACGACTCGATGCGACTCGACACCAGCTTCCAGATTAAATAGGGCTTTTCTGCCATTTAACCAAAAGCTTGCGCAATAGACATTCGAGTGACAAACTAATCCCCGTCACACAGGTCTATGACGCAGGACACAGCGCGCGCAGCTCGTTACTCGCTGCGGGTGTGTCGGCGGGATCATCGGCTCGACGACAGGACGCCGGCAACCTGCACCGTTGCCACCTGCAGGTGCAACGACATCCATGTCCCAGGCGCCGCACCTCGAGGTGAGCTACTCCGAAAGGTGCAGAGCTGCCCGAACAGCCTCGGATTCCATTTAGGCCAAAGTGAAAATCACTCCGCAGCCACAGCCTAGCGGCGGGGTTGAGAAGCAAAACGTGACTGCATGTTCATGCTACTACCTGATGGAAAGGACGGCTGTCCGTGACGACGATCCTGCAGCCTCCGGGAGAAAGCCCCGCCCCCGAAGACCAATTGGGTCATGCTGTTTCCGATCAGCGCCGAAAACGAGCCATCGGCCCACGGTTGATCACTTATGTCCGAGAGACACCGATACGTGCGTTGGCGACGCTCGGACGGTCAGCCGAGTTGAGTGCGGCTGTTCTCCGATACGCCGTTGTCGATACCGTTCGATTACGACTGCCGCTCGGCGAAACGGTGGAGCAGATGTGGTCACTGCTGAAGGTGACCGCATTGCCCGCTCTGCTCATGGCGGTGCCCATCGGCGCCGAGATCTCGGTTCAGGTGGGCGGCATCATGAGTCAGGTCGGCGCCAACTCCCTGGCCGGCGCGGCGAGCGGGCTCGGCGTCGTAGGCCAGGGCGCTCCGATGGCGGCAGGGCTGCTGATGAGTGGCGCAGCGGCATCAGCGATCGCCTCCGACCTGGGCGCCCGGGCGATTCGTGAGGAGATCGACGCCATGCGCGTTATGGGCGTCGACCCTGTCGAACGCCTCGTTATGCCGAGATTCCTCGCTATGATCGCGATCGCGCCGGTGTTGTGCATAGTCATTATCGGGGCGGGAGTTTTCGCAGGCTTGACGATATCCTCAACGGTCAATCACGTGGTACCCGGAAGCTTCTGGCAGACATTCGGCGCCTTCGCCACGCCAACGGACGTTGTATTTGCTGTGATCAAGGCGCTGATTTTCGCGGGTCTGGTGGTACTGATCGCAAGCGTTCGCGGTCTCGAGGCGAAGGGCGGGCCAAAAGGCGTCGCTGACGCAGTGAATGCATCAGTAGTGCTCAGTGTCTTCTGCATTTTCATGAGTAATCTTCTGGTCAGCCAGCTCCAATCTATGTTCTTCCCCTCCCGATTGGCGTGATAATGGGTACCGCACCGTCAAGATATACACCAGCACCGCTCAATTTCGCGGTCCTTCGTCCGATTCGCTATATCGTTTCCGCGGGAAACAGGACTCTCGGCGAGGTCGGGCAGATCGCCGTATTCGTCTGCAAGACCTTCTACTTGTTGCCGAAAACTGTACGTCATTATCGCAAAGCAACATTCAAAACGATGAACGAAATGGCCTGGGGCACTGGATCGCTCATCGTCGATGGCGGTGTGATCAGCCTGATGTTCTTCCTCGGCGTGGCTGTCGGCGCGGTCGTGGCCATCGAGGCATTCACCGCCCTGAACTTGCTTGGATTCGGTCCCCTTACCGGAATCATCGGCTCGTTCGGAAACATACGGGTGATTGCTCCCATCATCACTGGTATCGGCTTCGCGGCGCAGGCCGGATGCCGTATGACCGCCGAGATCGGAGCGATGCGCATCTCCGAGGAGATCGATGCCACCGAAGCCATGGGTCTGCAGGCCATTCCATTCGTGGTCGGCACCCGACTCATCGGCAGCATGTCCGTAGTACTCCCAGGGTATCTCATGGGTCTGGTGATCAGCTTTGTCACCGGGGCTGTCATCGTCAAAGCCTTTCACGGTCAGTCCCCGGGAACCTACGATCACTATTTTACGACGTTTCTGAGCGTGCCGGACTTGGCCGCCTCCGTTCTCAAAGCCATGGTTTTTTGCGGGGTCGTCACTTTGATCCACTGCTACTACGGCTATTTTGCGAGTGGCGGGCCGGCAGGAGTTGGGGCGGCATCAGGACGTGCGATCAGGGCCAGCCTGGTGGCCATCGTGGTACTGAACTTCTGCATGACAGTGGCGATCTGGGGGCTCAGCCCACTGCTGGTCTTCAAAGGATGAAGCAATGAGCCGAACACGTAATCAAGACTTTCTTAGAGGCACTGACCAGCACCAATCACGCGTGTTGAACCTGGCAGCATTGAGCATGATTGCGGTCATTGCAGCCTGCTTCATAGGTTATAAATTGGTGTCTCCTCGATTCGTGCATTCAAACACGCTCGACCTGAGCATAGATTTGCCATTCGTGGCCCCGGGGGTCGGTAAGGGCACGAAAGTAATTATGCACGGCGCGGAGGTCGGGCGGGTCACCGATCTGCAGGAAACCACCAGCCAGGCTGTGCGCGTAGGCATAGCACTCGACCCGGCAGATCTCCACGGTTTGACCGATGCTTTCAACGTAGACTTTCGGCCGGAAAATTACTTCGGAATCACAGCTGTGAACTTGATTGCCGAATCAGGTGGCAACCGATTGGTCAGCGGCCAGACGCTCAACCGGATCCCCCGCGGTGACTTCACAATGTCCACCATGATCGAAAAGGGTTCCATCGCGGTGGACGGAACGCTTACCAAGTCGATGATTGATGCCCTGGACAAAGTCATCAGATATACCGACGGGCTGACACCGATGATCCAGTCCGGCGTGGTGATAGCCGACCGCGCAGCGCAAACGCAACAAGCTCTGCCGAGCACGCTGCTATCTGAGATGAACCAGACGCTCGATGTACTTCCAGGTTTCAGTCGACAGGCGATCGACGCGATGTTCCTTCTCTTCGACAACAATTTCAACCGACGGGCCGACGGCACCTACGGAGTTGACGACAGCGTGATGGATAGAGAAAATATCGGGCTCTACCTGGTCTCTACCGACCTATTCGGCGCCGCCGGCCGACTGCTGGCCTCTCACGGAAACGAATTGACACCCGTAACCCAGATTGTGTCCGCGTTGTCGGACGTGGTTCCACATCTGCTCGACGGAGGTGCGGCAGCCACCAAGCTATCGACTCTCGTCGATAGGTACGGCAGCGCATTCTCCGGCCCTGACCGATCCAAGACGCTGAATCTGCGGGTGATACTCGATGACCTGCCGGCAATGGCGACTCCGCTGGCTATCTCCGGCCTCCCAGAAGTGCCCCATCAGGAGATGCCACGATGAAATATCGTCACCGTCTGATCAACACCGCCATAAAGCTGGGAATCGCGGCTGCGGTTTCAGTTGTTCTATTCATAATCATTATCAATGCGATCAGGAATCCAGTCGACGGCCCGCAGACACGCTATACAGCGGACTTCACCGACGTATCAGGCTTACACGTCAACGGTGATGTGCGGACGAAAGGCGTACTCATCGGTAAAGTGACTTCGATCGAGCTCACTCAGGCGGAAGGCCGTAGCGTCGCTCGCGTCGGCTTCACGGTCGAGAAACCCTATAAACTCACCGACCGCACCCTGCTTGCAGTCAAGTATCAAAATTTGACCGGCATACGCTACATGGACTTCGAACAGACCGAAACGGGAAAGCCGGTGAGCCATCTGTTAGCGGATGCCACGAAGCCGTCTTTCGACATAACGCAACTCTTCAATGGATTGCAGCCGGTCCTCAGCACGATGAACAGCGGCGAGATAAACACCTTCATGAAAAATGCGATTACAGTCCTTCAAGGCGACGGCGGCGGTCTCGCACCGATGCTGGACAGTGTACAGAAACTTGCGGAATATACCCACGACCGTGAGCAGGTCATATCCACACTCACGGCAAATCTCAGCAGAATCTCCGACACGTTGGGCGGCAAGTCCCCGGAACTGATAGATTTTCTCCGGGATGTCAAGATTCCGATCGCTGCAGCAATGACAGTGCTCGATGAGTTCAGAAAGACGGCTACCTTCGGCCCGGAGTTCCTTACCCCACTCGAACGCATTGTGTCGGATATCGGGCTCACCGCTGACACCGACATCGACAAGTTGCTACACGATGCATTCAGTTCTGTCCCCGCGGCAGCGGATGCGCTGCGACTTCTGCCGGGCGCGTTCGCAGGACTGCAACTGCCGGCGGCCGGTGCCACGCCAGGGGTGTCTACGTGTGCCAACGGGGTCGCACAGCTCCCCACAGACGTGAAGGTTCTGTTGAACGGCAGCGAGGTCGTGATATGCAACGTCCGTTGAAAACAGATACACGCCTCATTCGGTTCTTGAAACTGGCCGCCGATCGGATCCGGGGAAACCATGCTCTCCTCGGATCGGTTGTCGTGACCGTCGCCGTGGTTGCACTGGTGGCTTCCGCCGTGCTGTACGTTCATCCGCCTGGCCAGAAGACGATTTCCTTCGAGACCACGGACGCCTCGTCGCTGAGCGCGGGTGAGGACGTGCGAATTGCTGGAATATCGGTTGGAAAGGTCCGCAAGCTGGAAATCGGTCCCTCGACCGTCCGCGCAGAAGTAAGTATCGAAGACACCATCTTCATCGGCGCGGACTCACGAGTCGAGGTGCGCATGTTGACCCCGGTAGGCGGCTATGCCGTTACAGTAATACCGATCGGTACCAGGCCGCTTCCTCGTTCCGGCATCTCTGCCGATCATGTGGTTGTTCCATATTCGATCGGCGACGTCCTACAGGCGGCACCCCATGTGACCGATCAACTGGACGGCGGCAAGATCGATGCCAATATCGACCAAGTTGCCGACGCTTTGCAACATAATGCGACATCTATATCCTCAATTATTTCCGGAATGAACAGTGTCGCGGGCGTCATGGACCGTCAGCGCGGCCAAGTGCGCAAAATAATGGATACGGCCTCGGAGTATCTGGAGACTTTCAACGGGAGTCGAGAATTCGTATTCGAGTTGCTGCGGGAGGTCGAGATCGTGGAATCGACCTACAGCAACACCCACGAAGGTTTCGATCGGGCTTACGAGCTCATCGGGGATATCTTGCACCGTACCGAATCGGTCTCCCGCTTCTACCTGGAACATAAAGATGAACTGCTTGCGGGCGTTAACCGCGCCCGGCAGAGCATCGCAGATTTCCAGCAGGCTCTCGGCCCAGCACTCGACAATCTCAAGGTGCTGCGACAGCAGTTGGAGGCGTGGCTGGGGCCCGAAGGCCTGAAGAAGGTCGGCGGCGGAACCCTGTTGTCCTCGCAGGTATGTATCCCGATCCCCGGGCGGTCGTGCTGAAATGATCAAGAAGAAAAAGAGAGTTATCGGAATAACTGCTGCCGCCGCAGTTATCGTGGCCGCATCCGGTGTCGGCTATGCGCTCGTCGACACTACCGGCTCGGCTTCGAACTCTGGGTTTTGTGCGGATATGCCCGATTCGATAGGACTGTACGTCGGAAACCCCGTAACCCAAATGGGGTACAAAGTGGGACGCGTCGAAGCGCTCATACCGAAGGGAGATCACGTCCAGGTCGATTTCTCATTGACCGGCGGTCGACGGTATCCCGCCGACGTCAAGGCTGTTACCCGGTCGAAGTCATTGCTCGCTGACCGCAGCTTGGAACTGGTCGGCAACTACGGGGGTGGCAGTCAGTTGGTACCTGGCCGATGCATCGACACCCAGCACTCGTTCACGCCGAAAAGCATTTCACAAATCGCCGGCTCCGCTGCCGACTTCATCGATGCTCTGGCACCTTCGGACGGTAAAAGGAGTCTCGAAAACGCAGTCGCTGGTATGGATGACGCATTGCGAGGTAACGGTCAGAATGCGGCTGTACTGATGCAGCACGCATCCGGGGCGATGTCGAGCCCGGATCAGCTGATCGCAGACGTGGGCGCCTCCATCGTAAATATGGCTCCCTTGACCGAGGAAGCCCTACAGCGATGGGCAACCATCAAGTCCATCTTGAATCAGGCTCCCAGTGCCTTCCATTCGGCCGCATACGACCTGTTTCCAGGCGTCATCAACCTCACAACGGGTATGGACGCCCTGATCCAGGTTCTGTACGACGTCCAGCGCAACTATGGGGGAGACATCTGGCCGGTGGTACACGGAGGCGTGACCGACGCCATCCATCTGGCCGCTACCCATTCGCGGGATCTCGCAGACCTCCTGGAGTCGATTCCTCAGATATCGGCTCTTTTGCGCCAGCAAGCTTCGGCTCCGAGAGGGCTGACGATGTCTTACGAGGGACCGACGCTCAAGATTCCGTTGGATTCACCCCTATGCAGCCTGGTGAACCGAGTTCCAGGCGGAGACTGTCGACCGTCCACGGGCGACACTCGACTCGGCGAGGTGCAGCTTCTAGATCTGATCGTCTCAAAGGCGGCTCGATGAACACCTGCCTCAGATTGCGAACCGCGGTAGGAGCGATCATCGTCTCCGGTGCCGTCCTCGCCTCCGCTTCTTGTTCTCTCGGACCTCAGGATGTCCCGTCGATACAGTCGAACGTGGGCAACGGGTACGAGATCATCCTCCACTTCGCGAGCATCATGAGCCTGCCCGCCGGTGCCTACGTCATGATGGACGGGTTGCGGGTGGGTGAGGTCGAAGGGGTTGGTGCGTCCAATCGAGACGTCGCGGTGACTGTCGGAATAAAGGCCGGAACTCGACTTCCGGCTGATACACGCGCGGTAATTCGCCAGGACACCCTGCTCGGCGATACGTACATTGGTCTCGATCACGACGGCGAGGAGAATCCTGGTTATGTTCCTCCCGGCGGGAGCATCCCTCTGAGTCGCACGAGTTCTCCGCCTCAGTTGGAGGACACGATCGCTGTTCTTGCCTACTTTGTCAACGGCGGAAGCATTCAGAAGGCCGAGGACGCGATGTCCCGGATCAACACCGTGATGCCGGCCATCGACGATATACGGAAAATGTCGGCGGTCATGGCGGGCGATATGCAAGATTTAGCGCGCCACACCGATGAAATAGATGGTACACTTGCCGGTTTCGACAAGACAGCCGTGGCGATGAACGACAAGGCCGACACCTTGAACCTCGTGCTGTTCAATCCCTCTGCTCAGCACTATTGGGCAAGGATCATGCCCAACCTGTGGGCGCAGATTGGTACCGTCCTGCCGAACATCGGCAGCGTATTCGAGGGAGGTATGTGGATGGTGCCGATGTTGAATTCACTCGCGGATACCGCCGACGCCGGCCGCAGTACTTTCGATACCGGACCCGAGGCTGTCGGTAAAATTTCCAATTTTCTGCGCACGGTCCTTCTCCCCTTTGCTCAGCACCCGTCGGTCAACATCGAATCAGTGGAGTCGGCTACCGGCGATCAACTTCTCGGCGACACGGAGAACCTACTGCGAATGTTGGGAGCAGTGCGATGACGGTCAGAACACTCATGTCTGTTGTCGGCATGATCGGTATCGCTGCCGGCTCCTTCGCCTATATGGACCATCTGGGCCTGCCAATCGCTCCTTCAGCCCACGTTCGTACGGTGAGCATGAACGTTCCGGACACGAATGGTTTGGTAGTTGGCTCGCGGGTTTTGTTGCGTGGTGTTGCTGTTGGCCATATTTCCCAGATTTCCCCGTCTGCGGACCATATATCCGTCGAGTGGAATTTCGACAGGCGTTACAACATTCCCGTCGACAGTCACTTCCGCATCGACAATCTATCTGCGCTCGGGGAGGCCTACCTCGCTGTTCTTCCCGAAAGCGAGAGCGGACCCTACCTGCAAGACCGAGCAGTTCTCGACAGCGCCAACGTGGCCGTGCCGACGACCTTCCAGGAGCTGTCAGCACGGTTGACGCGAATGTTGGAGCAGGTCGAGCCACAGCGGGTGGGACAAATATTCCAGGAAATGAATGTCGCGCTGCCGGACGATGTGCAAGTTCTCGGCAATCTGTCGCATGCGGGGCAAATTCTCGCGACAACCCTGGTAACGCAGACCGACAGCTTCACCAAGCTATTGGACACCGTCCAACCACTACTGCAGGACAGTTCATGGATGGCCGGAGACCTGGCCGGCGTGGCGCAGGACGCCACCGCATTGACCCACAACGCGAGCGCTATCGCCAACGCATTCCATCACGCAGTACTGGTGGACCCTCTGCCCGATGCCACGCGGGACGGTGTCACACCCTTGATCGGCGAGCTGCAAAAGTTCCTCGACAACAACTCTCCCGATCTTCAGAAGTTGGGCGTCGACCTTCTACCGGCCGCCCGTGCCGGCGCAGCGTCGATGCAGACCGTTGACATCTCCGCTCTGCTCGACAATGCGCTGTCCTCGGCGAATACGAACGGGAGTATCACCATTCATGTAAACACCCATGATCGATAGCTAGAGAGTGCGACAGTAACCGGCTGTCGGAACCAATTTCGGAAAAGAGTTGCATGATGAACGTCAAATCCATTCTGCCCGACGAAACGAGCTCGGTGAGCGAGGAAGCCGCCGGTGAGGATGTCGGAACTGCTGAACCCACACGCCGTGCCGCGGGAGCGCGGCGTGTGACTGGGAGTGGTAGGAAGGCGGGCGAGCGGACCGTCAAGATCAAGACAATTGCTCTTACCGCGCTTGTCGCCGTGGTCGCAGTGACGCTCGGACTCATGGGTTGGCAGTTGTACGAGAAGGCGAACGACATCAACCAATTGCATAGTCAAGCGGCGGACAACGCACACGCGGAGCAGGTGGCTTTGGACTATGCGACCGGTGCCGCCGAGATGGATTTTCACGATCTTGCCCCGTGGCGCGGTCGCCTTACAAAAGGGACAACACCGGAGCTGTCGAACCGGCTCACACAGGCCTCGACCTCCATGGAGCAGATTATCGCGCCCCTGCAGTGGACATCAACGGCCAAACCCATTGCTGCCAAGGTGCGGACCGAGTCCAACGGGATGTACGGGGTGGACTGTTTCGTCAGCGTGCTGACCAAGAACAGCCAGGCGCCCAACGGCATCCAATCGACGGCCACGTATCGCCTAACCATCGACGGGCACAAGAATTGGACCATCACCGATATCGCGGGGATCGATTCGATGCTCACCCCCAAGGATGGGCCGCGCTGACCTCCGTTGGGCACGGCAGTATCGAGGAACACCTTTCTGGTGATGCAGACCAGGTCATGGTAATCCCGAAAGCGCTGTCCCCCATGCCTTCTGCCCAACATCCGCTGGGCATGGCCCGGCAGCAAACGGGCGACCACGCGAGCACCGCCGAGAACCCGCTCGCCGCCGATCTGGCCGCCACGTTACTCAACGCGGATCCGAGATAATTGTGCGGCACCGAGTCGAAGGGCGGGTTCGGCTGCACCTGCTGCTGCCCTTCGCCGCCCACGGACCCGCGCGGGGAACCTCGGGCCGAGCTGCTGCGGCTGGGCAACGCCGGCACCACACCGGCGCCGACCAGAAAAAGGTTCCGTCCGCCGCGATCGCGCAATTGCCGGGGCCTCCCAGCTATCGGCCGGTCGGAAAGTGCTGAGGCGCAACGGCACTCATAATTTCGTCCTCCTGCGGTACAGGCCCGGCGGGTCCAGTATTCGCTGAGTTCACCCTCACCGGCATGCTCGATCTGACCGGATGGTCCGATGACATATGACACGACGTCGACGGCGGACCGCGTTCGCCACCAGCACCTCGATGCCGGCTCACCGACCCGGACCAACGGCGTTCGTCCTGGATCTCCCTGCCGGCACCGTCAGGTCGGGAGGACGCACTGCGGATTCCGGTAGACCCAGCAGTCCGCACGCAGACTTGTCTGCACAGCTCTGGTTTGTTACGCCCTGTCCGCGCCCGTCTTCTTGACGCCTTCGCCGGAACGGGGTGCCTTCAAGTGTTCGTTCGGGGTCAGACCGTCGCCGACCCGATGTGCCTCAGAAAGAACAGGGGCTCTGACTCCGTACAACACCAAGTCCGCGATCAGGTCGACCAATTGTTCTTTGTCGAGTTCGTCTTCGCCACGCGGCAGAAGCCAGTCCCCGTATGTCACGATTCCGGCGGCCATCGCCAGGACCAGGCGCGTCTTCCCTGACATTGCGCTGACGTCCACGCCTCGCGATGCCCCTTCCGCCTCATTGAGCATCACGATCTCGTCGATCACGGAGTTCAGCTCAGCAACGAGTTTGCGACGACTCTCGGAATCGAGCGGCGACGGCTCGGATAGCACCATGATCAAGAATTCACGGTGTCGAGTGAAGTTGTCGAGTAGTTCCTCGATGAAACTACGGAGGAGCTCCCACAGTGGACGAGGATCGCCAAGAGAGTCACGCGCCATGGAGCGGAACATCGCGTGAAAGTCGTTGAAAGGGCGCAATGCGGCGGCATGGACGAGTTCATCGACACTTGAAAAGTGGCGATATAGAACCGATCGCTGCACTCCGGCCTCCCGCGCAATCTCTTGCGCCGTTGCACCGGACCCTTTTCTGATTACCGCCGCCTCAGCAGCGGTTATCAGCAGTTCTCGGACCTCAGCCGGCTTCCGACGGGTTCTCACACCGTTGCTCTCGTGCGCTTCTGCCCGATCCTTCACAGACCCCAACATACCCGGCGCCCCACAGCCGGGGACTGCTGCAGAGATGGATGACACCGTCACCCGGTCGTGCGCCTTCGACGTCTGGGCACTGGCATTGCTCCGCACACTAGACCAACCAATGGAGTTGGAGTGCCGCGCGAAGTGAATAAGACACGTGCCGGCGACGTTTGTGGGCAGGCTCAAAACTGCCTCCCGCATCGCGGCACGACTGCGGAACCGTGACAGGCGAGTGTTCGACCTTCGCTGTGCATGGCACTGGCCAACCTCGACCGAGAATCGACTGGTTTACAGCATCTCGGTCGAGGTCCGTGCGGGGATCAACCAGTGACGGCGGTTCGCTCGTCGAGCGGTGATATCGGATCACCGAACTCGGCCACCTGCTTCGACGGTGCGTATTCCAAATCTGCGGGGTTGCGGCCCAGGACAAGTCGAAGGATCAGAGCGAACACGACTATTCCCAGACCGATCGTGGCGAGGCCCAGTATCTGAGTAGGCAACCAAGGGTAGTCCCGGTTTACCGCTATCCAGGAAGGAAGCGCGATCGCACCGTAGACCGTCGTAACGGATAAGGGGGTAATGACGAACATCGACAGCGAACGCCAGCCCTGCAGGGCAGATTGAAAGCGGTACGCCAGAGCTGCGGCCAAAAAGACTCCGATCGAGTTGCACGGGATCCACCACCAAGGCAACTGAGACACCAGGATCAGAGGCTGATTGCCGTAGTAGTGGTAGACATCGAACTTCAACAGAAGCTCTTCGAAGACGACGTCACCGACAGCCGCACCACCGAGCATCAACCACAGCGTCTTGGTCTTCGGTTTCGCCGCGAGCACGGAGAACATGAAATAGTTGAAGACCCCGTAACCGAACCACCCGGCCACGATCCACCATGGCATGTGACGTCCCAGAATGGCGTAGGCGTTTCCGAGCGGTTCCGTTGCGCTCCAAGGGAAGTACACAGCGCCCATCACATCGAAGAAGACCTCCGGGATGCAGATCAACGCCCCACTCAGTGCGATCATGAGCGGTAGTACCGATCGGGTCCGCTTCCATTGATAGAGCCCCAGCCCGACGCCGACGAGGCCGACCAGCGTCATGACGATCGTGCACCCGATGTTGCTCCCTACAGAATAGGGTAGGTCAGGCGGTGGAGGTGTTCCGTAGGTAGGATCTAGCGCCACCCTGTGATGCCCTTTCATGCCTGTGATCAGAAGGCACACAGCGACGAAGACAACCGCCGCCGAACCGATCCAGATCTTGTTCGTCCTGCCGAGGGACCTCACAGAGCTCCTCTGTGCACCCATCTGTGCACTCGTTGCCGTTGCCATCAGATCGTTCACCTCCGAGATACGCGCGGCTATCCACCAGGGCCGTCGGCGCCACCCGCCGCCTGCAACCATCTCGAATGGTAGAGCCATAGATAGTCTATGGATTCATTATCGATTAATCTTGTTTGAGTATTTATCCGAGGTCGCAGAGTTGCGGAGTCCGTCGACACGCACTGCCTGCCGCCGACGAGGTGCTCCCCGACGGCCACCGGGCGCAGATTCACAGGCTGGAAGCTAACTTCGTTGTGCAGCAGTCAATTCCGATTGCAAACGTCCATCATCGCCTTACACGCTGGTGCCCGACGCCATCGACCCCCCGCGTCCGGTGAAGACGCCACACGGAGGCGTCAGGCTTGCGGGCAACCCAGGCGAGGCCTCTCATCCGCACACTGTCTAGGCAGCATCCTCCGGTCAGGCAGTATGCGGCCCGAGCCACCTCGCACGAGGCCCGAAGATCAATAGGATTATCGCGCAAGGCAATTGATAGGCATGCTTCCACTCGGGCTGTCTCACCGCCCCTCGATCCGCGAATTCAGTGTGATCCTGGACACGGAGCGAGCCATATGCTTCAGTTACCTACTATCTAGTCTTAGAGCTTCGGAGGTAGCGGTCATGGTGGACATCACACGCCCTTGGGTGGTGGATCAGCCGTTGAGCACTCGTTTCCCGGTGTACACGCGGGCCAACGTCGGCGAGGTATCGCCGCATGTCTTCTCCCCACTCGGAGGGTCGATGATCGGCGGTCCGGCCGCGGAGCGGCCGTGGAAGCAGGCTCTGGTCGACTTCGGGGCATTCGATCGTGAAGAATTTCGCGACGACGCGATCGACATACAAGGTCTGGTGCACGGCTACATCTACCTGAACCTGTCCAATCTGCGCGTGTTCGGCGCGCGAATGCCCGGCGCATCCCCGGAGCTCATGGACCGCACCTACCTGGGTGAGCGCTCCGACGCGCCCGCCTATGAGCCACATCCGGACGATGCCAAGCCGGAATACACCGAACGCATTCTCGCAACGGTCGAACGAGTCTTCGCCACCGAGTCGCGTGATGATTTCACCGTCGACGCGGCGCACGCGGAGAGCATTCGCGCAGCGCGGCCGGACTACGCGACGCTGACCGACGCGGAACTGGTCCAACACGAGCGACGGATCCTGGCGGAGGAGTACTACCAAATCCTCTACAAGCATCTGATGATGGTCTACGAGTCTTCGCTGGTGACCGGCCTGCTGGAACAGGCACTGGCTCCATTCGAGGACCCGAGTCTCGCAACGCGCTTGCTCGGCGGCTGGGGCAACATCGCTTCAGCGGCGCCGACGGCCGAGTTGTGGAAGCTCAGCCGCCTGATCAACGAATCTGACGTTCTCACTTCGGTTTTCGATGAGGGAATCGATGGCGTCCTGGATCGATTGCGCACCAAGGCGGCGGCCATGGCCTCGGATGCGGCCGTCGCGACGTTCCTCGCGAGGTGGGAGCGCTTCGTCTACGACTACGGTTCCCGCTCCGCCGCGGAATGGGACGCTATGCCTCATACCTGGGAGACCCACCCGCATATCCCGCTCGGACTTCTCGAGCGGATGCGCCATCAACCCGCCGACCGCGACCCCGAACTGCAGTCGGCCCGCCTTCGCGCCGACCGTGAACAGCTGACCGCGCAACTTCGGGAAAGGCTCGCACATTCCCCCACGGAACTTGGCCAGCTCGACCTCGCTCTCCGGCTCATCGGCATCTACATGCCGGCGCGAGAGTTGTCCAAGACCAATACGATTCGAGTCTTGCACGAAGCTCGGCTAGCTCTCCGCGAGTTGGCGCAGCGCTATACCGAGCGCGGCTATTTCACCACTCCCGAAGACCTCACCATGGTACGAGAGGACGAGCTCGACGCACTGCTTGCCGATCCGCAGGCTTGGCTGCTCACCATCGCCGAGCGGTGGGATTGGTTCCACGAACTCGAAAAGCTGGAACCGCCCTACATTGTCACCGCGGGGAACGTTCCACCGATTGCCACCTGGGCCGAAAAGGCTGCCCCCGCGGTCAGTATCGCACAATCAGGGGACCTGCTGACGGGTCTGCCGGCCTGTCCGGGCACTGCGACCGGAACGGCACGCGTCATCAACAGCCCGGACGAGGCCACCGACCTCGAGCCCGGTGAAATCCTCATCGCTCCGATCACCGATCCCGGTTGGACCCCGCTGTTCACCTCTGCCGAAGCAGTCGTCGTCAACGTCGGATCGACTCTTTCTCATGCCGCTATCGTCAGCCGCGAGCTCGGCATCCCCTGCATCCTCGGCGTCACCAATGCCACGAAGCGCATTCCCGATGGTGCGAAACTGACGGTCAACGGCACCACCGGGGTCATCACAGTTCACTGAGCGTCGATCGGTCTCGCGGCCGCGCGGGCGGAGTTCACCGATCGCGACGCAGCGCCGAAGATTGCGAGTGCGGCGACATTTTCGCCGCACTCGCAATCGGACGCGCGCAACGCTCGCACAAGATGGACTACCAGCCCATCGCCAGGCGCTCTTCGAGAACCAAAACCGTGCGATGAACCCGGCCATCACGGCTCGGGCCCGTCACATGGCGTATGACGACCAGGGTTGCAGCGCAACGGATTCTGCCGCAAACCTACACGCGGCAGAATCCCGCCCCGGCCGACCGATCGTTCATGCCGGCAACTCACCGCTCACTACACGCGCTGCGAATCGGCCGGCGCTCCGGCTACGAATTGCCGGTCGGGCCCAGCCTCAGCGCGGCTGTCGGGCAGTTCTGTACCGCCCGCTGCAAGAGCGTCGTGTCGGCCTCATGTGCCGCCGCGACGTCGATGTCCACGGTTCCCTCATCACCCACGGTGAACACGTTCGGCAGCAGCATTTCGCATTGGCCGGAACCGATGCATATATCGCGATCTGCCTCGACGATCGGGTTGTCTACCATGCCAATTGCCCCGCTTCACTCTGTCTGTTCGGCGTCATAGGTCCGGCGTTGCAGCCTGGCTCATTCATCGAAGGAATCGAAGCTCAGCCGGTAACTCGGGTCGGTCAGATCGCGGGCGCCCGGAATGTCGTACTTCGAACGCCCGCCCTCGGTCAGCATCCGCGACGGCTGGCATTGGTTCCATTCCACGGTTATCCGGCGCTGCCAAATCCGCCAGATTCCTGACCGCTTGACCAACTTGTCCAGGTAGCGACCACCGGTCATGTATTCGTGCTCTGCGTCGAGAGTTCCTTCCGCCGCGCAGCGGTCGGCGTAGGCGGGACCGAAGAAAGCGGCCACCGACTCTCGTCCACCGGGCACCCGGTGGTAACCGAACAGGTACGACTCTGCGATCGCCCGATCCCCCTGCACCTCGACGAGCTCGTTGGTGACGTGGTGAATTCCGTAGCTGGTCTGTGCCCGCAGCCGCGGCACCATGAATTCGGCGAACTCGTGTGCGTTGCCGTCGAAGGAGCCGTGTGCGTCGGTGGCGTCGTCGTGATAGACCGACTTGAGCAGTTCGACGTCGCAGCGATCGATCGCCCTGGCATATCGGTGCAGCACCTCGATGATCTGCTGCCGGTCGTAGACCAGCCGCAGCAGTTTCTCCTGGTCATCGGGCTCTGCTTGCGGAGCGAACAGGATCCGGTCCGCCGACGTGCTCTGCTTGCTCATGACCGCGTCGACCGCACGTATTCCGCGGCGGCCTCGCCCGCCATCCGGCCGATGCCCGCGGCGCTGGCGAGAGAGCTGCCGGAGCCTGAATATGTCGGTCCGACAATGCCTCCCGTGCACTCACCGGCCGCAAACAGACCCTCGATCAGATCGCCGTCGACACCTATGACACGGGCGTGGTCATCGATACACAATCCGTAGCCGGTGTGAGCAATCGCGGTCGGTCGCACTTCTACCGCGTAGAACGGTGCGGTCGAGATCGCGTTCAGGAAGCGGCTCGCTTTGCCGTAGTCGGTATCGGTCCCGGACTCCACCAGGTGGTTGTAGCGGGCGAGGGAACCACAGAAGTCGGCCGTCGGGATGTTCACGGAGTCCGCGAGAGCCTCCAACGACTCGGCCATGTGGACCCGTGGGTGATCCTTGTACTGCTCCATGACGTCGGCGTTGTAGTGCTTCGGCTTGAATTTCGCGTGGTTGGGCCACACCTGCTTGTAGGCATCCGCATATCGGGACGCCTTGTCGGCCGGCGGCCGCAGCGCAGCATCGTCGAAGACGACGTACCCGACGTTGTTCCTAACCTTCAGCAAACTGTCCAGGATTCCGTAGGGGGCGGTTTCGTCGCAGAATCGCTGCCCACGCTCGTCGAGCAGCACTGTCCAACCGGGCAAGAAGGCCTCGTGCAGGGTATCGACGCCAGGGTTGAGCATACGGAGGCCGCGGTTCTCGCCGGTCACCTGGGCGCCGACCTGATCGGCGAACCTGAGGTGGTCGCCGCGTGCGCCGTCCGCGCCGATGTAGAAGGTCTCTCCCGGAATCCACGCTATCGGGTAGTGCGCGGCCAGGTACTCCGGGTTCGCGCCGAAGCCCCCTGTCGCTACGATCGTGGCGGCAGCGTCGAGTTCCTCGCCGCCTGCGCGCACGCCCCTTACACGTCCATCGGTGCGAAGAATCTCGTCGACCCTATTGCCCAGGGCGAAATCGATCCCTGCCGCGCGGCATTTCGACACCAATGCATCGACAATGGCTTGCCCGCCCCCCTCGACACAGTGACCGCGCGGACGACGATCGTCACCGCTGAAGATGAGCCGCTCGTAGAAGGGGACACCATGGTCCTGAAGCCAGTCGACCGTTTCGCCGCTGCGGCGCGCCCAGCGCTCGACCGGTCCCGCGGCGACATCCCAGACGTTGATGGCCATGTATTCCTTGAACATGTCGTCCTCGGCATCTTCGATGCCGCCGGCTCGCTGGAGCCGACTTCTGCTGCCCATCACGACACCGCCGCAGAGCCGGGTCGATCCTCCGAGAACGGGCTCCGACTCGACTATCAGAACGTCCTTGCAGCCGTTCTCGACCGCCGTCAGGGCAGCCGCGAGGCCACCCAGACCGGATCCGATGACGATGACTTCGACGTCCGGGCTGTTCATCTCAGCTCCTTCGTGCTGCGCTGCCGAAGCCCGCGCAGGTGGTTTGAGTCGTTGCGGCGATATTCGTCGGGGCGGTCACCCATCGGGGGTCCGCACCCTAGCTCAGCGTCGGCGCGTGATGAAGCGGCCGGCAGATCCCGCCTGCAACAACATCCTGTACCGAACGACATGACGTAGATTACTCTATAACTAAACTATCGCAACCACGGATTCGTCGCCCGCCGCGATCGAGACTCGATCGCGGTCGCAGTCACCTCCCCCGCTCGACAGAAGCCGTTGACCGAGACTGGCCTGCGGCACGCAGGAACCGCGGTTCGACCTTCGATCTCGCCCGATGGCGCGCGGCCGAACGCATTGGGCTCGGATCCAGAGTTTCCGCCACGAGTAGCGCGGCTCGGCACCCTGAATCAACACTCCAGCAACATGTACGACGGAAGACAAATGACCTAATTGTCGACTGAACAATATTCTATACGTAGACTATATACGCAGTGAGACGCGCGCTGCTACAGCCTTCTTGCGTCGAGCCGCCCGAGACCATTCGTCACCACAGCAGGAGCCACAAGTGACAGAAGTCGTCCAATCGTGTCCCTACTCCCCTTCCGACCTGTCCAGGTTGTTCCGGCTCGAGCCCGCGATGGTGCGGTGCCCGTACCCGCTCTACGACGTCCTGCGGGACGAAGCCCCGGTTACCTACAACGAACAACTGCGGGCTTGGGTGGTTACTCGTCACGACCACATCGTCGAAGCTCTGCGGGCCCCGGAGACCTTTTCCAGCGCCCAGGCCTCGGGACCCAGCTCGGTCACCGGCCTGGCCCAGCAATTGCTCGACGATCCCGCTACTCCCGCACCGCTGCGGGCACAGGCCACACGGCGCGTGCAACTCTCGAAGTCCCCGGTGTTGCTGTTTACGGACCCTCCACTCCACAAACGCCAACGGTTGCTCGTCAGTGCGGCGTTTCACCCGCGGCGTGTCAAACTGCTCGAGCCCGATGTACGACGACTCACCAACGAGCTCATCGACGGATTCCTCGACGCACGCCAGGTCGAGCTCGTCAGCCAGTTCTCGATTCACTTGCCGATGACCATCATCGCGACGATGCTCGGCGTACCGCCGGAGAACATGGACACTTTCAAAAGGTGGTCCAATGCCTTCACCGCCGGCGTCGGCGCTCTCGAACAGTCACCCGAACAGGTCGCCGAAATCTTCGCTGCCGTCGACGAGTTCTACGACTACTTCACCGAGCAGGTCGCGGTCCGTCGCACCAGTCCCCGCGACGATCTTTTGTCGGATCTCGTCAACGCCCGTATGGAGGGCGAACAACCGCTGACGATGGACGAGATCCTGCAGATGCTGGTGCAGTTCCTCGTCGGGGGAAACGAAACCACGACCAACATGATCACGTCGATCATGTTCCGTCTGGCCGGCGACAAGAGCTTGCAAGATCGAGTGCGCGCGAATCCGTCGCTGATCCCGCCACTCGTCGAGGAGATGCTCAGGCTGGAGTCCCCGACGCAGGGCATGTTCCGCGTGACAACCAAGGACGTCGTGCTGGGCGTCCAAGCCATCCCGGCCGGCGCACTCGTATTTCTCTGCTACGCGGCGGCAAATCGGGATCCCGACGTATTCGAGGCACCCGCCTCGGTGAATCTCGACAGCGATCGTCCCCCACATCTCGCCTTCTCGCGCGGTGAGCATTTCTGCCTCGGCGTCAACATCGCCAAGCTGGAATTGCGTGTGGCGGTAGAGATCTTGCTCGCGCGACTCGATGACATCACACTTGTCGAGCCGTCGCAGGCGGTCGAGTACCACCGCAGCTTCATGCTGCGCGGTCTCGAATCCTTACCGCTGCGATTCACCGCACGAGCCTGATAGGGCATGGGAGGCGCGGTGAGCGCCTCCCATGTTCCGGCCGTGCGCTCAGCTCCTCCGGGAGACCCAAGTGAGCGCGTTCGTCAGTAGGCGGCGGTAGGCGGGATTTCGGAATGCTTCGGCGCTGTCGCCGAACTGCACGTAGACAATCCTACTGCGGGGGTGTTCACGGACCCAAGTGACCACACCGGAACCCGCAGGATGCTGCCAGCCATCGTTCGTCTCCCGCTTGCCTACGACCGCATTCCAGGTCGACCACACTGTGCGGTCGGTCAGCTCGGCATCGGTGACCAGCAGCGGCGTGATGTCGGCATCATGGATCTGGGCGAGGTAGACCTCATCGGTGATGACGAATCCGTCCTGCAACCCCTCGAGTACCGGGTGCGTGGCAGACGCATCCGAGATCGGGGCAATCCGCTGCTCGACCGCGTGCCGATAGCCCGAATCGGGATTCTCCCGGTCACGAATGAACCTGAAGCGACCACCCATCACACCGGCGTATTCGGCCCAGGTGGGCCATGCGGCCAGGGCATGGTGCACGAAGACGAAGCCGTGCCCCCGATCGACCAGCGAACTGAAATCGGCCCGGAACTCCGGCGGCGGGTCGAGGAGATCGGGGGCGGAATGGTCGGGATTGAAACGGAATCCCGGCATGTCGTACATCAAGTAGGCGTCCCAGCGCGCGGGTTCGTCGCCCGCGAAATGTCGTTGTGCGGCGGGCTGCTCGACTTGCGTGCACTCAATGCCGGATAACCCGTCGAGCATCGCACTGAAGGCGTTGCGATCGTAGGCGTGGCCCTTGGTCACGGTCATGATCTGCAATGGGGCAGTCATGGCAACCTCACCTTCAGTGCTGGACGCGGCTGAGCATGCCGCCATCGACGACCAGATTGGCCCCGGTGATGAAAGATGCCCGGGCGCTGACAAGAAACGCCACGGCGTTCGCCACATCCATCGGCGCCCCGTAGCGCCCGAGTGGAAGCTTGGACTTCACGAGCTCGTACACATCGGGACGCCCCTGCCGGACATTTCCCCAGGCGCCACCATCGACCTCGATCGGACCCGGAGAAACGGTATTCACGCGGATTCCGGCGGGAGCGTACGCCCGGGCGAGCGCGGAGGCGTGGTGGAGCACCGCGGCCTTTATCGCCCCGAAAGAGGTTGGTCCCGAAGGCATATCGACATCGAGCGCACTCGTCGAGCTGATCGCGACGATTGCCCCTTGGCCGGAGGCGGCGAGGCTGGGCTTGGCGGCGTCGGCCAGAATCGCAAACGCCTGCAAATCTCCGCGGGCGCTGTCGACCCACGACTCGTCGCCCTTCAGACTTCCGGGCGAGGCATTGGAAACAACGATGTCGAGACCACCCAGGGCGTCCGAACTCTCGGCAACGAAGCGTCGCACCGCGTCGTTGTCAGTGACATCCACCGTGTCGGCAAACACGCTTACCCCTTTGCCTGCGAGTTCGGCGCGGGCCGCTTCGAGCGAGTCCCGGTTGCGAGCACACAACGCCAACGCGCATCCCTCATCGGCTAGTACATCCGCGATCACGCGCCCGATACCTCTACTGGCTCCGGTGATCAATGCCCGTCGGCCGGTCAACCCAAGATCCACTCTCGACCACCCTAATACTCTAATATAAGACAATTCATTACACGACTATAGTGACATAGACCGCACCTAGCGCAACCCTGAAGGAGCCACAATGCCTGCACAATTGGTGAAGCCCACGATCGACATCGGCATCGTCACAACCGATTCCGATTCCCTGGTCGACTTCTACGGCAACGTCATCGGGTTTCCCGCGCTGTCCGACGTCCCGATGGACGGGTTCCTCGTCAAGCGCTTTCAGGTGGGCGATTGCGTCCTCAAGATCGTGCAGTACGTCGAGGAGCCGGCGGGGCGGGCGGTTGTCGGCGCGCTCGGCGAATCGACCGGCCTGCGGTACTGGACCGTGTCGGTGTCCAACCTCGACGAGCTTCTGAACGCGGTCGAAGCCGCCGGCCAGAAGGTTGTCGAGGGTCCCACGGAGGTGCGTCCAGGCGTCAGCATCGCGATCGTCACCGATCCCGATGGCAACCTCGTCGAGTTCGTGAACCGTCCTGCCGGCTGAAAGGCCCCGTGGAGCGGGAGCCCTGCGATATCCACGTACGTTCGATAGGGCGAGTTTGCGGGCCTCGGCGCGAGAAATTCTCGAGCATTTGCACCGAGGCCGGCTTCGCTCATTTGTTCAGGCCGTACAGCCAACTATGCCGACATGCTCCCGGTCTCGAACCAAGTTTCGAGCTGTTGCCGACGGTCGTCGTTCACATATTCGATACGAGTGCCGGCGAGATGACCGGCGCGGGCGTAGATCGCGGAAATGCCGCCGTCGGCCCTGCGAATGACGGCGTCGATCTGCTCACCGTCGGCCTCCAGCCGACGTAGCCGCTCGACCGGGTCGCTTTCCCAGACGCCCAAGTGATGCAGTCCGGCCAGTCGCTCGGAGTACACACCGTTGCCCTGGCTGACGATCACCTCGAGCCGGAATGGCCCCTCACAGGAGTAGGCCGCGATCAACTCCACCGCGCCGGTATTGTCGGCTACGCGATCCTCGACCTCGGGTATGGCGATTGTGATCGGCGCGTTGAACGTATAGCCGAACCTGCGAGTCAGGTCGTGCATCGCAGTCGCGATGTCGGGGACCAGGATTCCGGCGTGGTAGGGCATCAACAGCATGTGCCGCTCCGTTCTGCATCGAGGCTAGGCCGCCAACCGCGGCAGCACTTTGTCGGCGAGCAACTCCAGGCTCGCCCAGGACAGTTCCGGCGGTAGTCCGCCGACAAGCGGGTGCACCCGAAGCTCGTAGTCCGAGGGCAGTGCTCGCAGCCGCGCGACCGCTTCGTCCGGCGTGAGGATCCATATCGTCGGATCGGCCTTGATCGACTCGATGCCCTCCTTCTCCTGCCAGTAGCCGTTCACCGTCGCGTTGCCGCGCTCGGTCGCCCACGCGGCGTACATATTGCTGGCGTGGATCAAGTGCGGGGCTATCTGCCGCAGTGACTTCTCGGGGTCTTCGGTGATGTGCACGAATGTCGGTCCGTGTTCGGGAAAACGCTCGCACGCAGGACGTCCCAGCTCCGCGCACTGCTGCTCGTAGTACTCGTAGAGCTCCTTCGACGCGGGCCGGTAGCCGAAACCCAGTCGTGCCGCACGACGTGCCGAAGGCTTTGCGTTGCCGCCGATGTAGATCGTCGGCCCACCTGGTGTCGCGGGTGCCGGCGTCACGCGGACCGTTTGTCCCTCGAACTCGAAATCCTCTCCCGCCCAAGCCTTCTGCAGTACATCGAGTTTGCGCTCGAAGACCTTCGCGCGATTGGGAAAATCCACGCCGAACATGTCGAACTCGACCGGGCGGTATCCCATGCCTGCGGTAATCAGCACCCGGCCGGGTCCGGCGATCAAATCGAGTACGGCGAGGTCCTCGGCGAGTCGGACCGGGTGATGCATGGTGATGCACAGGGCGGAGAAATGAACGGCGATGTGTCGCGTCGCACCGGCGATCGCAGAGGCGAGCACTATCGGCGCCGGACAGTAGTTGTCCTCGGCTCCATGATGCTCGGCGAGGTACACCGTCCCGAACCCACGCGCGTCGGCCCACTTGCACTGCTCCACCGCCGCGTCGTAAAGAGCTGCCGGAGTGGGAGATTGCGGCCCCAGATCCGGCGCCCTCATATCGTAGCGAAGCCCTATTCTCATGTATCTTCTCCAGTTCGATCGCTGAACAAGAGCGGCGGCAACCACCCACTCACCAGGGCTCGGTGAAGGGCCGACGACCATCGACAGTGGCGCCCTCGACCACAATGCTGTCGACCGACCTCTTCAGCCTGGTCAAGCGCATTCGGGCGATGCGCCATCGGCCGTCGACCTTGCGGTAGCTCTCGGTGTAGTGCCCATAGCCCGTCAGCACCGGATAGCCACTGCGAGCTGAAGGTTCGACAGCGTCGAACATCGCCCAAATGCCGTGCGCCGTCTCGGTATCGACTATTCGTATCTCCGGCATGTGTCCGTGGTGCACGCTCGTCGCTTCGTTCAAATGTCGCCCGAGAGAAGCCACGAACTCCTCCGGCGTTTTCGGCGACGACGTGGACTCGCCGATCTCGAATACGGCGTCATCGGTGAACAGGTCGCGCAGTTCAGGCCACCAATGCAGGTCGAGGAAACGGAAGTAGCGCGCCTTGAGCTGTTTGATCTCCTCAATGTCCTTGAGCTGCTGCACATCTGCGACAGAGACGCCCGACTGGGCCGGGTACTCGTCTCCTGCGCTCGTCACGTCTGTCATGGGTAGTTCTCCTCGGTGCCGACACCGGCCAAGCCACTGTTCAGCGGCGGAGCTCCTGGCGAGGCACAGCAGATCCGGCCGACATGCGTGGCTTCGACCGTCGCACCGATGGTACTCTACGAATGCACTATTTATCGGTCGATTACAGCTGGCGGCAACTGCGCCGAGGCGGTAGCTGACGAAGCCCCGACGACTGCACGTTTCCAATTCCCATCGAGACGGCAACGCGAGAGGTTTGTGACTGGATGTGATTCCCTGGCGGAGACCGGCGCGCCCGAGGGCTCACGCCACTGATCCCGGTATACGGATCAAGTCCGACGGCTCGAAGGTGGTTCTGGTCGGAGTCGACGACTCGGTGTCTTCCTGGCGTGCGGCAGCCTATGCTGCGGGCCTCGCACGCCGCGAAGATGCACTTCTGATAATGATCTACATCCGTCCGATCGTCGCGGTCACCGGCCCGTACGGGTCTGTCGACGTAAGTCCCGACCACTCCCAGAGCATTCTGAGCCACATCACCGAGAGTCTCCGGCACGCAGCCGGACGAGGCGTCCCACGATGGCAGTTCGTGGTTTCACGCGGAGACCCGTCGACGGGGCTGATCCGCGCTGCCGACCGGTACCAGGCGGACGCCGTCGTCGTCGGCACGTCTCGACATCGATGGGGCCGGTTCTCGAGCTCCGTCTCCTGCACGCTGGTCAAGACCGCACGGTGGCCGGTGACCGTGGTGCCCTAGCGGGCGCCCGCAGTGCACCCCGCAGGTTCGATAGTCCGGAATAGGTTGGATGGCGCAAATCGCGCACTCGAACCGGCGAAACGAAGCGAATGGCCGACGCGAATCCGTTGACAACGCGGAGCGAACACCCCGCGGTTGTCGAGGCCGGGCTCGGTGCGGCCGGGTTCGACGGGACTGGGCGATTCGATGTATTCCGAAGACAGCTACCCCGGCGACGATGGCATCGCGATCGTCACGAACGAACTCCGTGCGGAATCTCATATCCGCCACCTGGTGCGAGAAGCGCCGCACCAAGCGTTGCGTCGCGCCGAATCCCTTCGTGACTCGATCGACTCACAAGCCCGTCCGCGCGCACACCTGTACGCCACAATTCTCGACGCGGTGTGCGCGACAGCCGCTGCGCTTTCGGATACAGCAGAGCCGCTGCTGTCCGAGGTGCTGGCTCGCTGCGCGGCGGCTGGAATTGTGCAACCTCTGCTCGACGAGGGACCCGAATTCGTCGACAGGATCAAGACGGTGGCCGCCGAGACTGTGCGAGGTCGTGGTATTCAGGGTGAATCAGCACGATCCTTTTTTGACCGGCTGTTCGCTCCCGACCGATGCACGGTGTCGGACACCGGCTCCGCCCAGCCGAACTAGCTGGCAGATGAACCCCCCAATCGGCCGGCCTTTCGTCTTCCTGCGCTGGTGCCCGCAAAGGTCCGGGAGATCACACCAACGTGCCTGCCGGACCTGCCTTTTCGCTACGGCTTGAGGGCATCCAGATCGGCGACCTCAGCGACGGCGATCGCACCACCGGTCGTCTGGCCGATGACCAGCTTGCCGTGTGCCGCGGCGACCGGATCGATGTCACAGGGCCCCGAGGCGGGGCGTGGTAGATGGAAATAATCGATCCGGTGAGTGGTCGTATCGAATCGCCCCACCGTGCTTCCCCCGGTGAATCCGCCGTTTGCGGACCAGAGATTTCCATCTGCCCCCAGTACCAGAGGCCCCATCGACGGCATCGGCACCTCGGCGGTGGCAATCGAATACTCCGCAATCACGCCGGTGTCCGGATCGATGCGGCCGATCTTGCCGCCGACCGACTCACTGAACCAGATCGCGCCGTCCGGACCGATGGTCAGGCCCTGCGGGACCGCGTTCGGGGTGGGCACCTGGTGTTTGGTGAACTCATGAGTCACCGTGTCGTATTCGATGATGCTGTTGGTCAGCGCTGCCGAAAACATCATCTTGTTACCCTTGCCGGGCATCATGATCGTCGTCGGCACACTCAGGCCGCCGCCGGGGATCGGTGTCTCGGAGATCTGGTGACTCTTCAGATCCACGCGCCCGATTTTCTGCGCGATCGATTCCGCGAAATACATCGCGTTATCAGGGCCTGGCCAGATATCCGTCGGGGTAGACGCCGGGTCGCGAGTTGGGAACGTACTGAATTTCCCGTTGGTGGGGTCCAGGAAGGCAACACCGCTGCTGGCTCCGAAATAGGTGAACCACAGGTTGCCGTCACTCCCTAGCGCGGCGCCGCCAGCCGTTGTTCCGGGCACCGGGAGGGGGTGGCGCTGGATTGTCCCGGTCGCCGGGTCGAGTACACCGATCGCCCCGATGTTGCCCGTCTCGCTGGGATTGACGATTTCCTCGACGAATATGCGATCGCTGGACTGCTGGTAGACGCCTTCGCATGGCGCATGGAGTTGATCTGGATACTCGACGAAACCGCCGGTCGGCGCGGCCGATGCCGGCGAGATCGCGACCAAGCCGAGTGTAGCCAAAGCCGTGGCGGTGCATGCGGCCGAACGTATGGCCACAGACCTCCATCGAAGCCCTGTCATTTACTGACCTTTCTGTTCAGGTGGGACGTCTGAAAATCCTGGTGCGAAGGTCGAATTGGTCTCTAGTGAGACTGAATGCCGGTAGGGTGCGGCGTCTCCTTGGTTCGAGCCTCGTCGGAGCTGCGCTTCCCGTCCGTGGCCGCGACGACGCTGAAAATCGCGTAGGCGGTCCCGATGCTCAGCGCGATCGTCACAACGGCACCGACATAGGTCCAGAACAACGGTGCACCCATCGTCAGGACGACGAAGGTAGGCCAACCTGCCCACAACTCCCAGGCGCCGAAAGCACACGGAATGAGCGGAACGGCCAACAGTGTGGCGCGGGTTCCGAATCGCTCCACTGCGATCGCGAGCAGTACGCCGGAGAAGATACCGCCCAAGTTGGTGAACAACCACCAAAAGGGGAAACCACCCCTATAGAACTGGAATGGCTGATTACCGTAATAATCATAGAGTTTCAACGCCGTCAGCGGAATCTCGATGATCAAATTGGACACGATGATGACGCCGATGCCACGCCAGTACTGCCCCATCGGTGCGCGCCGTCGACGCAGCTCATAGAACAGGTAGGCGCTGCCACCAGCGAACGCCGAGTAGAGCAGCGTGGACCACAGCGGGTCGCCGCGGAAGTTGAACTGTATCCACGACATCAGGTTGCCCTCGCGGTAGTTCAGCAGACCCAAGACACCCCAGAAGGTCTCCATCAGCGCGCAGATCAGACCACCGAGCGCGCACAGCAACAGTATCGGCGATCGGGTTCGGATGAAATCGACTACGCCGTACAGCAGCCACAAACCGAAAACCACTGCGGCGATGGTGAGTACGACTTGATGGGTTCCCGCCGGCGCGATCACGTCGGGAGGAGAGGGATAGGGGCCCGCCAGAAACATTGCCGCTCCTCGTTGTCATGCAGCGACCGTCGGAGGTTAACCCGCACCTCGACACACCGCTCCATCTCGCTACAACACAGAGCCTACAAGGCCTATCTAGGCTTCATCTATGAATGAATCATTTTTCTGTAGAGTATTTTCGCCACCGCAGTCCTGCTGTTCGCGGCCGCAGAGCTCCACCGCGCCCAACGCGCCGGTGCGGACATTCCCGGCGAGACACTCCGCGATACGGCGGGCGCCCCAATGATGTTCGGCGCTATCCCTGCGCCATTCGAGGCCCCGCAAACAGGCGCTCGTTCGGCAAGCGGTTCTTCGGAGGAAGGTTGTCCGCAGATGGCAGTACCAATTCGATCGCGCACCAGCGCCGTCGGCGCCAGTCGTGGATCAGGCCATACGCGGCATCCACCGTGGCTCGATAGTCGAAACGCACCCCACCGAGCAGATCCTCAGGTGGACGTCGTCGCCATGAGCTCGTACTGCCCGCGCTCGTTCTACTTGTATGAAGATCGGTTCCGCCCGACTGGAAAAGTGTTCGCGTCGCGGCCTCGCTCATCCGGTGGGCCCGCATGCCATCTCCGCGCGTGCCGGTCACCGCTTCGCGGCGTTGTCGTCGACAGCGTCCGATGAAAGAGGAGGGCGGTGTTTCCACTCACAGATGTCAGCAACATCGTCAACCCCCTGATCTGCTACAAACGGCCTCCGGACAGGTTGCCGGCGCTTCGCACTCGATCGAGCTGCCGGTACCGCGTTACCGCGTGGTCGAAGGTCGGGGCATCGTTCGCACAGCCGGAAAGGTGCTTCTCGATCTGCAGATACGCTTCGGCGACGTTGTAAGCGCGCGGTGCCGATTCGAGCAGAGCCTGGGGAGCGCGCCGATACCGATCCGGTACGGGCAGCGGTGTCATCGCAGCGCCCGCCTGGCTGCCGAACAACTCGGTCTCGGCGAGCTGCAGATGACCGGAGTTGCCTACCAAGCGGAGGTCTCCATGCGTTCCGTTGATCTCCCACAGCAAGTTCGTCCCCGCGCACATTCCGCCGCGGAAATGCATCGATGCCACTACTCCACTGTCCAGCACACCGGTGACCGCGATCTGGTCTTCAGCGGTCATCGGGATCGATTCGCCGGTGACCGAGTCGCTGACCCGACGCCGACGCGTCGCGGTGGTCGAGGCGACTTCGTCGAACTCGCCGAGAACCATCGCGACGGCGTCTGCCGTGTGCCCGAAGGGGATCGTCAGCATAGTTGCACCGTTCGAGGCGTCCAGCGTGTATCGGTCGCGCCCGGAGACCGTCGCCCCCCACGCGCCACCCGACCCGATCACCGTGGTGGACAGAACCTCTCCGACGTACCCTTCGGCCACCAAATCGCGAAGGTATCGAACAATCGGCGCGCACCTGGCCTGCAGCCCAACGAACGCCGGTGTCCCTGCGGCTCGCGCGGCTTCGGCGAGCTGGGTAGTCTCCGCCAGCCCGTTGCCCAGTGGCCACTCACACAGCACAGCCTTGCCCGCCGCGATCGCCGAACTCACCAGCCGCCGATGTTCCGGAACCTTGACGGTGACCACCACGAGATCGATCTCGGGCCGCGCGACCAGATCGTCGACACTATCGAAAGCTTGTGACACACCGAACTTCTCACCGGCGGCCGCAGCGGAGGCCGATGTGCTCGCGACCAGCCCGCGCAGCTCGAATCCGTCCAGACTCGCAATGGCGGGCACATGCGCGGTGGCCGCCCAGCCGCCCGAGGCGCTGAGCCCGACGATTCCGACTTTGATCCGCCTGCCGCCCGATGCCGAGGTTCGCATGACACGTCCCTTCTCTACGGGGCGCCGCCGCACGCGCGGCGCCACGGTCCATACCGCTCAGCCCAGCCGGAGCTTCCCGGCCAGCCCATGCAATATACTCTACACATTGACTATTTATCACCAGAGTGATCGCCCAGCGGTCGCCCGCGATCCCAACGCCTGCATCGACGTGCCGGGACCGTACCGAAGCCTCGCAACTGGAGAAGACCATGTCCGACGACAGCGCCACCTGGGACCTGCTCATGGCCGAGCGCGATATCGACCGAGCGCTCAAGGCCTACTGCCGGGTATCGACCGTCGTGATGCCGAACTGCTTCGATCCGTCTACCACGACGACGCCATCGACGACCACGGCGGCTCCTTCGTCGGCGGTCCGGATGCCTACGTGGAATGGGTGATGGAGCACCTGCTGCATTTCGCCGCCACGATGCATACGTTGCACAACTGCACGATCGAGGTCGAGGGCGATGTCGCCAACGTCGAAAGCTCCTGCATTGCCCACCATGTGCGTCCGACCGACAGCGACGAATTGATCATGGACGTCTTCGGCTGCCGGTACATCGATCGGTTCGAGAACCGGCCGGGGCCTGGCTGGCGAATCTCGCACCGCATCGTAATCAGAGAGTGGCGGATGCGCCAGCCGATGTTGCCGGAGGCCGAGCAGCCCCCGGGCTTCGCGCGGTCGCGCCGTGACCGGATCGATCTCAGCTACCTGAAGCGCCTGCCGACACGTGCCGAAGCGGCCGAGGCCGGCTTCTCGGCGCAGCCGTGGTAGCGAGGCCCGGACCGAAGGTAAGGAACGCACGTGGTCACCACAGTCGGACAGATCCTCGATCTCCTCGACCTCCAGCAATGCGGGCCCGACCGTTACCGGGGGCCAGAGCCCGCCGAAGAACGGGAGCGGCTGTTCGGCGGACATATCGCGGCACAGGCCCTGATGGCGGCGTCGAAGTCCCTGTCCGAGAGCGGGCAGGTACCGCTCGGATTCCATTGCTACTTTGTGCGCCAAGGGATTCCCGACATCGCGGTCGACTATTCGGTCGAACGGCTCAGGCGCGACTCGACCGTGTCGACCTGCCGCGTGACTGCGACACAGAACGGGAAGACAATCTTCGAGGCGATCACGGGTTTCGGTGCTTTCGATCCGGGGGTCGACGATCTCCACTCCCTTCCCGACTCTCCCGATCCTGACACTCTCACGCGTATCGAGAAGCAGCTCGCGCCGTACGCCGACGAATATGACGGATGGTGGATCCGCCGCCGTCCCTTCGATATCCGCTACGTGAACCCGCCACCGCGAGTTGCTGTCGACCAGCCGGTCGCGCCGCCTCCAAGGAGCAGACTCTGGCTTCGGGCAGAAGAGCCGGTACCGGACGATCCGATTGCCAATCGCTGCATGCTCACCTATCTGAGCGATATGACGCTGCTCGATCCCGTCATGCTCGCCGCGAGGCGAACCACCCGCGGACCTGGTTTCATAGCATCCCTGGATCACGCGATCTGGTTTCACCACTACGCGAATTTTTCGGACTGGCTGCTCTACGACAAGCACGCTCCGAGCATCCAACGGGGCCGAGGCCTCGCCCGTGGCCGCATTTACAACCGCAATGGTGAACTCGCGGCGACGGTGGTTCAAGAAGGTGTTCTAGGTCGCTGACGCGACACCCGAAAAGTACAACAGCACAGAGAGATTGGATCCCCATCGCCATGAACGACCCCGAACGAATTCTCATACTCGACGGCGCCCGGACGCCGATCGGCCGATTCGGGGGCGCCTTCGCCGGCGTCCCGGCGCACGAACTGGGTGCCACGGCAGCGAAGGCAGCACTCGCACGCGCCCATGTCTCCGACACCGATGTCGATGAAGTAGTGATGGGTTGCATCGGGCAGGTCGGCCCCGACGCCTACAACGCACGGCGAGTAGCTCTGGCAGCCGGCCTTCCGGTCACGGTGCCCGCGTACACCGTGAACCGATTGTGCGGATCAGGACTGCAGGCGATCTGGTCGGCGGCGATGCAGATGCGCTGGGGCGGAGTGGATTTCGCACTCGCAGGCGGCGACGAGAACATGTCCCGCATGCCGTTCTACGACTTCGGCGCCCGCAGCGGATACAAACTCGGCGATCGCACCCTCACCGACGGCACGGTCGCGATGCTGACCGATCCTTTCAGCCGGGTGCACATGGGCGTCACTGCGGAGAACGTCGCACGCAAGTACGGAATCGATCGAAACATGCAGGACGAATTCGCCGCCGAATCCCAGCGACGGGCCGCCACCGCCGCGGCTGCCGCCGCATTCGCCGAGGAGATCTGCGCCGTCGACGTTGCGGGCCCGAAAGGCACGACGGTCACGGTCTCGACGGATGAACACCCCAAACCCCAAACCACCGTGCATACGTTGGCGGCGCTGCGCCCCGCCTTCGAAGACAGAGGCACCGTCACCGCCGGCAACGCCTCCGGAATCAACGACGGGGCCGGTATCGTCGTGCTCGCCCGCGAAGCCGTGGCCGCCGAGCGCGGCCTGCGCGGATTGGCCGTCATCGAATCCGTGGCCACCGCGGCGATCGAGCCGGAGCTGATGGGCTATGCGCCGGTGCCCGCGCTGGCGAAGCTGTTCGAGCAGACGGGCCTGACACCGGGAGATATCGACATCATCGAACTGAATGAAGCTTTCGCCTCACAAGCGGTAGCCGTCATCCGCGACGCGAAGCTCGATCCGGCGAAGACCAATCCCTACGGTGGGGCCATCGCATTGGGTCACCCCGTCGGAGCCACCGGCGGCATCCTCACCCTGCGGGTGGCCAAGGCCTTGGCGCGAGAGGACGGAGAACTGGGGATCGTCACCATGTGCATCGGTGGAGGTCAAGCGCTGGCCGCGTTGCTTCGCCGGGTTCACTGATACTGCGTCCCACCCTCGATCGCAGCGCCGGCCCTCCGATGTCATCGACGTCGGAGGGCCGGCCACCGCAGTGGATTGGATCAGTGGATGGTCACGGTGCCTGCGGCGCCGTCGACGGTGAGAATCATTCCGTCGGTGATCCGTTTGGTCGCATCCTTGACTCCGAGCACACACGGGATCCCGAGCTCGCGGCTGACGATCGCCGCATGACTCATCGATGAGCCCACATTGACGACCACCGCCTCGGCGGAGGTGAACAGCGGGGTCCACCCGGGATCCGTCCACGGCGCGACCAGAATCTCGCCCGGCTCCAGATCGACACCGTCTTCGGGATCTTCGATGATCCTCGCCCGGCCCGTAGCCACGCCGGCACAGGCCGACAGCCCGGTGAGGACGTCACCCGATTCCGCTGTCTCGGCACTGGGATTCACTCGTTTGTCCCACTCGGTAACCGGTGGCACCTTGCCCTTCTCGATGAGCACCGGGGGCTCCAGCTCCGAAAGCAGCTTCCACCACTCCCACCGCTCCTCGATGGTCCGCTTGAACGCCTGCGGATCGTTCACCAGGGCGTCGAGTTCGTCCTCACGCAGCATCACGATGTCGTCCGCGCGGTCGAAAATTCCGCGGTCAGCGTAGCGCCGGCCGAGTTCGACCAGGCACAACCGCGCCTCGTGGAGAACGCGGATCGTGTTGGTCTTGCTCTGCTCGCGCGCAATCGAATACACGGTCACCGACCGCAGGACGTTCTCGAGTCCGGCCAGCTCGTCCGGCTTCCCGGCCAAACGCTCACGTACCTCGTCGAGCAGCGCCTCACGTTCGGCTCGCAGTCGCTTACCTTGCTCGGCGGGATTCTTGCTCTCCGGCTGCAGGCGCATGCGGTCGATCATGCCCAGTGGAATCGTCGGGAAAGACTCCCACGTCTTCGCATTCGCTTCCCACTCCTGCGTCGATCGCGAACCGAAGCGGTAGAGCAGGTCGTCGAATCCTTCGACGAACGACACGACCGCGGGATCCGACGACGCGCGCAGGCGCTGCTCGAGCCCCGCCATTCCCTTCTCGAATTCAGCAGTGAGCGTGTAAGAACCGGCTACCTGTCGGCCCAGCTGCCACATGGCCTCGTTGGGCGCCGCGGACGCGATATTGCCGAGGCCGCTCATCAATCGAACGGTGAGGGTGGGATCACCCAACGACGCCAATGCCTCGTCCAGGGCGCCGGTGACGATTGAACCTTCGTAGACCATCCGGAGATGGGTGCGAATGAGCGGCGGGTAGTCCACCGACATGACCTCACGCTCACGCGCTACCAGCTCCGAATCGGTGAGCGTCGACAAGTCGGGCCGCTGTGACCGCAACTTCTCCGCGGCCTTGCGGTGCTCCTCGACGTCGGGACGCGCGGTCTCATTCAGCACACGCTGCACGGTGGCCAGGATGCGTTCGGTGTATTCCGGTTTGTCGTCGTCGGGATGCGGCTCGTAGGGCGGAGCTCCCCTGTCTCCCAGGTAGGTTCGGTCCATCAGATCGGGCGTGGCGCCCGGCATGCGCGCGCCGAAGGTGCGCATATTCGACAGATTCAAGTAGACGTAGCCGTGCACGAGGCCCTGGATATCGATGACATCGGGCCGGAATTCGTCCAGGTCGAACGCGCCGAATTCGACCAGCGCCTGTCTCCACTCTCGCTCTGCGGGTGGACCACCCACCATGCTCCAGAAAAGCGGCGTCGCAGCGGTGGAAGACACCTCGCCTACGTTGCCCCGGGTGTAGACCGGCCATCGGGAACTCAGTTCGTTATCCACTACCCACGGGCGCGTGATGTCGACCATGCCGATTCTCCTTCTCTTCCTCGGCTTCTCGCACCTGGTGCTGCGCAGAGCCCGGCCGATAGGCCAGTACGCCGGAAATTTTCCGGCAATCGAATATGTGATACCTCCCACGGTCAGCGCCGCGTGATGTACATTACATGACGATAGTCTATCTCGCGACTATCGACAACAAGACTAAGGAGCTGTGATGCCGACCGCGAACAACGAGAAAGAACAGCTGGTCCTGGACTTCTTCGCGGCGATGGGGCCCGACCTGGAGACCTTCAAGAAGACGTACCGGACGTATCTGGCCGACGACGTCGAATGGGAAAGCGTCGGATTCGACCATCACCCCAATCTCGAGGATTCACTTCGTTACCTCGATACGCTGGCCGAGCAAACCGGGATGGCCTACTGCGACATCAACGTGATCAACATCGCCTCGGCCGGGGATCTCGTCTTCACCGAGCGGGTCGACACGATGCGTAAGGCGGACAACTCCAAGATCATGGACTTCCGAGTCGCCGGAGTGTTGGAGGTCCGCGACGGCAAGATTCACCGCTACACCGATTACCTGGACAGCCTGGGTACCGCTACCCAACTCCAGTCTCTGGCCCAGGAGATGGGCCACGCCCCGGCCGGCAGCTGATCCGGAAGACCGGACGGGCGGGAGCGTGTCACTCTCGCCCGCCGGTCGCAACTCGCTCGTCCGGCAACGTTCGACGTTCAGCCGATGATGCCCGGAATCACCTCAGGATCATTGTTGACGACCGCGCGGCCCTGTTCCACCCAGGCAGAGAGCTTGGCCGCGACACCCGGGCTGCGCAGCGAGGTCTCGTCGAAATTGTGCGCGTAGCGTTTGGCGGCCAGGGCGACCTCCGGGTCCTCGGTTGCCACCTGCGATAGCAGCGCGCCCGCCCGCATCGCCTCGTCGGTAGGCCGCTCGACTCCGATCAGCTCCGCATCGGGATAGGCACCGTCGGTCGACACTGCCATCGCGAACACCGTGTCGATGACACTCTTCATCGCGGCCTGCGTGCGCCGGCCCAGCCCCGCTGCGTCGGGATTCTCCGCCAGGACCCGGGCAAAGCACAGCGCCTCACACGCCGCCACCGACATCCCCTGTCCATACAGCGGATTGAACGCCATCACCGCGTCACCGACCACGAGATACCCCTCGGGCATCCGCTCGAGTTCTTCCCACATGCGCCGCCGGCTGCCTCGAATCCGGTACGGCACAACAGGTCCGAGGAACTCCGCCTTGCGGGCGATCTGTCCGACGATCGGGCTGGGAGCCGAATCGAGGTGCGCGAGAAAGCGGTCCAGGTCCTTGGGCGGGTCCTGGTCCATCATTCCCAGACCGGCTACGAGGTAGACCCCATTGTCCGCCGGAACCACCGCGGCACCACGACAGTTGTCCGGATTCGGATGTGCCAGCACACCCACGACACCGTCGGTGAACACATCGTCCGGCAACCGGACCTCCGCCGTGGCGTATCCGATATGCGAGCGCAGTTCCTTCTCCTGCGGCTCCGAATACCCGAGGTCTCGAAGCCATTCCGGCGATTTCGACACCCGCCCGGTCGCGTCGACGACGAGATCGCCCTCGACGACGTTTCCGTCCAGCAACCGCACGCCCGTCACTCGCGAGCGATCGTCGGTAGCGGTCAATCCGGTCACCGAGGACGTCACCACGCCCACATTGGGCAGGGCCAGCACACGGGAACGCACGACGTGTTCGAGCTGTGGCCGGCGCATCATCACGGTGCGCGCACCACTGCGCACTCTGCCCGCCCAGCCGTGACGGCCGAAGACTGCCAGGTCAGCCGGCGAATCGACCATCCGCGCGCCGGCGGCCTCGAAGTCTTCGACTATGCCGGGAAGCAGCTCAGCCATGGCGTCTTGTCCCGCACCGAGCAGGGCGTGCACCTGGCGCCCCTGCGGCACTCCCCGACGGGGACCCGGTTCGTCGGCCAGCACATCCTTCTCGACGATCACAACCCGCTCCACATGGGGGCTTGCCGCAGCAGCCGTGAGCAGGCCGGACATCCCCCCGCCCGCCACTATTACCGAACTCGGACCCACGGGGCCTCCTACATCCGACGACTCAGGAATACATTGACGCTATATAGTTTGTCATGCGAGTATTTATGTGACAAGCAACATATTCGAGGGAGAGACACACACGATGAACATCCACCCGGGCGCGGAACCTCTCACCGATGCCGAGAAGGCCGTAGTCGGCTTCCTCGACGACTGGGGGCCTGGGCGGTGGCCGCATATGCGGGACTGCTACGACCGGTGGATGACCGACGAGGTCTCCTGGGAGAACACCGGATCACCGGCCACCAAGGGGAAAGCGGCCGCCATGCAGTTCCTGACCACCCTGCACGACACGCTGGAGATGGAGTACTGCACCGCCGAGCTGCTGAGTCTCGCCTCGCGCGGCAACGTCGTACTCACCGAACGTGTCGACCGGGTCCACGGTGCCGACGGCAGCGTCCTCATCGAGATCCCGATCATGGGCACCTTCCTCGTGGAGGACGGCAAGATCGCGCGCTACGCCGACTACAACGCCGACTCCCCCATCAAGCAACGCTTTCCCCGGCACCAGCACTGACGCTGAAGCGCAACGACGATTGGCAGGCATACCTTGATCAACAGCGAACTGGAACGGGCTGTCCATCGGCTGGTCGCCATCGAAGAGATTCGGCAGTTGAAGGCACGCTACTTCCGCTGCGTCGACCTGCGGCTGTGGGAAGAGTTCGCCGATCTCTTCACCGACGACCTGACGGTCGACTTCGCCGAATCGACGTCGGACCCCAAAGGCAAGAAGGAATTCCTTGCCAGTGTTGCGCGGCACTTCGAAACGGGATATTCGGTGCACCACGGCCATATTCCGGAGATCGATATCGTCGACGAGACGACCGCCACGGGCGTATGGCCGATGTACGATCGCGTCGAATCCCCGGCCGACAGCGGCTACGTCTCGCACGAAGGATGGGGGCACTACACCGAGACATACCGCCGCTGCGATGACGGCAAATGGCGCATCTGCCGCAGCCGGCTCAGCCGTATCCAACGCGACGTTCTGCCCAAGCGTGAGGAGTCGGTGAGATGACGACGATCGGCCTGTCCCTCCCCCAACTAGGTCCCGTTGTGTCGGCGACGCTGGTACGCGACTTCGTCCAGCAAGCCGATGAGATGGGCTTCGACACCCTCTGGGTGCAGGACCATTTCATGTACGCCCTGCGGCAGGCCGGCGAGTACGGCGGCAGCGCCGCCGAACAACCGAGCGTCTACCGATCCGTCTGGGCACCAACGGAATTGCTCGCCGCGGCAGCAATCTGGACCGAGCGGATGGAGTTCGGCACCAGCGTGCTGGTCGGGGGGAACCATTGGCCGGCCCAACTCGCCAATCGACTCGCGACCATCGACCGCATCTCGGGCGGCCGGTTGTCCGTCGTCGGCTTGAGCGTGGGCTGGTCCGAGGAGGAGCACCGCGCCGTCGGCGTCGACCCCAAGACCCGCGGCAAGCGAATGGACGACTTCGTACCGGCCCTTCGCGCGTGCTGGGGGGCCGATCCGGTGGAGTACCACGGCTCGTTCTTCGACATCGACCCGGCGATTATGCAGCCGAAACCGAGTCGCATACCCAAGTTGATGTCGGGGATGTATTCCGAGCCGGGTCTGGCCCGGACCGCCCGCGACTTCGATCTGTGGAATCCGGGTTCGATGCCGATCGATGCTGTGGTCACCAGCTTGGCAACCGTCAATGCACGCCGTCCGACCGGGAAGCCGCCGGTCGGTGCCATCTACCGTATGGCCCAAGAATCCACAGCGGGCAAACGCCTGTCCGTCGACGAAATGACGCTGCGCGCCGAAGAATGTGTCGCAGCGGGTCTCGACGGCATCATCGTCGAGACCAATTTCTGTTCCGAGATCGATTCCCCCGCCCAGTGGCTGAACATTCTCGGCGCTCTCGAACCTGTCGTGAACAGCGTCCGCGGACATCGTGACAGCTGAGCCCACCAACCGAAAGAACGATCCGATGATTGCCACCACCGAACGACTGACCCTGCGCACCACTGCCGTTCGAAAGATCGCCGACGATGTCGTCGAGTTGACCTTCGCGGCTGCGGAGGGGAACGAACTTCCCGGGTGGGAGCCCGGGGCCCACATCGAGTTGGAGTTGCCCTCGGGTCTATCTCGGCAATATTCACTGTGCGGCTCGCCCGCTGATCGATCTACGTACACGGTGGCGGTATTGCGTGAAGAGAACGGCCGTGGCGGATCGCGAGAAATTCACGAAATTGCCAGCACCGGAACGCAATTCGACATAAGCCTGCCGAAGAATCACTTTCCACTCGTCGCTGCGGACTCGTACCTGTTCATCGGCGGCGGTATCGGAATCACCCCGCTGATCCCGATGATCGAAGAAGCGCGGCGCCGGGGCGCGACGTGGCGGCTCGTGTACGGCGGCCGGAGCGCGACATCGATGGCTTATCGGGATGTCCTGGCGAACTCGGGCGCACAAGCCGATATCTGGATCGAATCCGAGCGCGGATATCCCGACCTGCCCGCGATTCTCGCCGGCGCCCCCGCCGGCACGCAGGTGTACACGTGCGGACCGACAGCCATGATCGATGCCGTCGCCGCTGAATTCGCCCGCCACTCCCACCTCGGCGGACTCCATTTCGAACGGTTCAGCGCCAGCGGCCCGATCGACACCGGCGGCGACTCCTTCGAAGTGGAACTGCGACGGACCGGCGCCACGTTCACGGTGCCCGAGGACAGCACAATCCTCGCGGAAGTGCAGAAACTTCTTCCCAACCACCCGTCTTCGTGTGAGGAAGGCTATTGCGGGGAATGCGAAACCCGAGTGCTCGCAGGTGAACCCGACCATCGCGACGACTATCTGACCGAACAGGAGCAGGAACAGGGCGACGTCATGATGATCTGCGTCAGCCGCTGCAAAGGTCCC
>NZ_JBMVFU010000022.1:0-125550 GCF_049538315.1 Nocardia sp. AB354
CAGCTCGTTGACGCCCGGAGGCAGATCGTCGTCGTCCTCACGGGAGAACACACGGATGCCGATCACCTTGCCCGACTCACCGTGGGGCACCTTCAGGGAGGTGTCACGCACCTCGCGGGCCTTCTCACCGAAGATCGCACGCAACAACCGCTCCTCGGGAGTCAGCTCGGTCTCACCCTTCGGAGTGACCTTGCCGACCAGGATGTCACCGTCACGCACCTCGGCACCGATGCGGACGATGCCACGCTCGTCCAGATCGGCCAAGACCTCGTCGGAGACGTTCGGGATGTCGCGCGTGATCTCCTCGGCGCCCAGCTTGGTGTCACGAGCATCGATCTCGTGCTCCTCGATGTGGATCGAGGTCAGCACGTCCTCTTCCACGAGACGCTGCGACAGGATGATCGCGTCCTCGTAGTTGTGACCCTCCCACGGCATGATCGCCACCAGCAGGTTCTTACCCAACGCCATCTCACCGTTCTCGGTGCACGGGCCGTCGGCCAGAACCTGGCCGTGCTCAACCCGCTGGCCCTCGTCCACGATCGGACGCTGGTTGGCGCAGGTGCCCTGGTTGGAGCGGGCGAACTTCCGCATCCGGTAGCTCTTACGAGTGCCGTCGTCGTGCATGACGGTGATGTAGTCGGCCGAAACCTCTTCCACCACACCCGGCTTCTCGTTGACGACCACGTCGCCGGCGTCCACCGCGGCACGCAGCTCCATACCGGTGCCGACCAGCGGCGACTCGGAACGGATCAGCGGCACGGCCTGACGCTGCATGTTCGCACCCATCAGGGCGCGGTTGGCGTCGTCGTGCTCGAGGAACGGAATCATCGCGGTCGCGACCGACACCATCTGGCGCGGAGAGACATCCATGTAGTCGACCTCGGCCGGGGAGACGAATTCCATCTCCTCGTTACCGCGGCGAGCGAGGACGCGCTCATCGAGGAAGTTGCCATCGGCGTCGACGGGCGAGTTCGCCTGGGCCCGGACGTGCCGGTCCTCCTCGTCGGCGGTCAGGTACTTGACCTCGTCGGTAACCCGGCCGTTCTCCACCTTGCGGTAGGGGGTCTCGATGAAGCCGAACGGGTTGACCCGCGCGTAGACCGACAGCGAACCGATCAGGCCGATGTTCGGGCCTTCCGGGGTCTCGATCGGGCACATGCGGCCGTAGTGCGAGGGGTGCACGTCGCGCACTTCCAGGCCGGCGCGCTCGCGGGAAAGACCACCCGGGCCCAACGCCGAAAGACGACGCTTGTGGGTCAGACCCGAGAGCGGGTTGTTCTGGTCCATGAACTGCGACAGCTGCGAGGTGCCGAAGAACTCCCGGATCGCCGCCGTGATCGGGCGGATGTTGATCAGGGTCTGCGGGGTGATGGCCTCGACGTCCTGGGTGGTCATGCGCTCACGCACGACGCGCTCCATGCGCGAGAGGCCGACGCGCAGCTGGTTCTGGATCAGCTCGCCGACGGTGCGCAGACGACGGTTGCCGAAGTGGTCGATGTCGTCGACCTCGACGGGAACCTCGACGCCGCCGGGCACGGTCATCAGCTTGTCGCCCTGGTGCAGGCGCACCAGGTACTCGATGGTGGCGACGATGTCCTCGCGGGTCAGCGTCGAACCGACCACCGGCTCGCCGGTGTTGACGCCCAGCTTCTTGTTGACCTTGTAGCGGCCGACGCGGGCCAGGTCGTAGCGCTTCTCCTTGAAGAACAGGTTCTCCAGCAGGGTCTGCGCGGACTCCTTGGTCGGCGGCTCGCCCGGACGCAGCTTGCGGTAGATGTCGAGCAGCGCCTCGTCCTGGCCGGCGGTGTTGTCCTTCTCCAGGGTCGACAGCATGATCTCGGAGAAACCGAAACGCTCGGTGATCTCCTCGGTGGTCATGCCCAGCGCCTTCAGCAGCACGGTGACCGGCTGACGACGCTTGCGGTCGATACGCACACCGACGGTGTCGCGCTTGTCGACATCGAATTCCAGCCACGCACCGCGCGACGGGATGACACGGACGCTGTGCAGCGTCTTCTCGGTGCCCTTGTCGATGGACTCGTCGAAGTACACACCCGGCGAACGCACCAACTGCGACACGACCACGCGCTCGGTGCCGTTGATGATGAACGTGCCCTTGTCGGTCATCATCGGGAAATCACCCATGAAGACCGTCTGAGACTTGATCTCACCGGTGTTGTTGTTGATGAACTCCGCGGTGACGAACAACGGCGCCGCGTAGGTCATGTCCTTGTCCTTGCACTCATCGATCGAGGCCTTGACCTCTTCGAAGCGCGGATCGGAGAAGGACAGGGACATCGAACCGGAGAAGTCCTCGATCGGCGAGAGCTCCTCGAGCACCTCCTCCAGCCCACCGACCGGGCTGGCGTCGCCCCGGGCGATGGCCCGCTCACGCCAATCGGGGGCACCGACCAGCCACGCGAACGATTCGGTTTGTAGATCGAGAAGGTCCGGAACCTCCAAGGGCTCACGAATCTTCGCGAAAGACACCCGCTTCGGGGCTCCGGGAATACCGGCCTTGGTCTGGGTGGAGACTGCCAAGATGCGTCCTTCCAGCACCTCACGCGCGTCGCCCGGTGCCTGTACGTACAAGACACCAAGCGACCGTCGCTTGTCTGCTACGAGTTCTGCTGGTTACAACCCGGACAAAACCCGAACAGCAAACAACGGAAGTAACACCTCAACGGTGGAACTTTCGTGATGCGATCAAGGAATGGACAGGAGGCAGCCAGCGCAAAGTCCAAACCTACACCCACGAAGAAGGGGTGTCAAAGTACCATCCGAACCGAGTTCCGGATGTTCGGCGCGCCGGACCCGCTTCCGCTGGCTGCGTTCGAGTCTCCGGCGGCGCCTCGACCTGGGTACTCGACCCTGTCACAGCTGCCGCTGTTGTGAATAGCGTGACGGTTCGGACGTAAGTCGTCAAGTGGCGAGACCACCTCGATAACTGCGAGATCCCCTGTGGCGCTGGCGAATCACACCGTCACGCGGGCGAATATCCGCCGCTGAGCTGGGAAGATTCCGCAGGTGACGGGCTCGAACATACTTCCGAATCCGTCTGGGCCACTCAACGGTCGGCGATCTCGCTCGCCAGCCAGTGACCGTCCACCTTCTGCATGTGCAACACGATCGGACCCGAGGCGCTCTCCTGCGGAGCGCCGTTCTTGGTCGCGCTCACGGTCAGATTCACCAGCAGTTCCGCCCGATCATCAGTGAGCAAAGTCACACCGATCGGATCGGGAGTGGCTTGCGCGGTCGACTGCGCCTGCTGGATCGCGGAGATCGTCGTATCGGCGAATTTGTCGAAATCGCCGCGCATCTTGCCGGTGACGACCTTGTGCACGGCGTCCTTGTAGCCGCCGACGGTCTTCACGTCGTAGGAATAGACCGTTTTGAGCGCGTTGTCGGCAGCTGCGGTCACTTCCTGGGTGGCCTTGGTGTCGACGAAGGCCTTGTTGCCGTCGTCCACCCCCGGCTTGAAGGCCGCGACCACGGCGAACGCCGTCAGCAGCAGGCTCGCCACGATCAGTCCCGCGGCCAGACCCCAGGTGGCCAATGCGGGACGCGGCAACCGACCGGGGCGGGGCAACTTCCGGGGCCGGCGCGACGCCACCGGCGGGGCCGGGCGGGTGCCCGCGGCACCCGCGCGCACGGTCTTGGTGCGTGATTTGGCTTTGGCGGACTTACCAGCGGGCTTGGCGGACTTCCCGGATGCGGCGCGATCGGCCGCGCCGCGACGCCGGATCGTGCGATCGGCGGCGTCGGACGAGCGATCGCCGGGCGTGAGCCGGGGGGAAACCTTGTTGATCGGCGGACGGGATGCCATCGGTGTACCTCTCCTACGATCCCGGCTGGGGGGCGGGCGCCTCGGACGGATTCGCGGGCGCCGGCGCCGGCGCGGCGTTTCCGTTCGCGGGCGGCTGTGCCGCCCCGGCGGGACCGGGGGTGTCCAGCGACACCAGCTGGCCGAGCGAATTGGCCTGCTCGGCCTTCCAGGTGTCGCCGTCCTTCTTCATATCCAGCGTCCAGGTGGCCCGGAAGGACTGCACCGGAACGTTGGGCGCGGTCTGCGTGAGTTTCAGCACCACGATCGCCGAGGCCTTGTCGCGCTCACTGTCCAGCGAGCTCAGCGCCGCGCCCAGCACCTTGCTGTCGATCTTGGTCTTCGACTTCTCGGCGGCATCCTTGATGCGGTCGTGGTTCTCGTTGAGCTGGGTCAGCATGTCGCCGGTCATCGAGGAGCGCATGGTGGTGATCGACCCCTCGACATCGCTGGGATTCATCGAGGTGAGGTTGATCGCCGCCTGCCGGGCCGCATCCAGCGCGGTATCGCGCGCATCGGCGCGCGGACCGTCGGTGAACCACATCGCGCGCACCCAGCCGGCGCCGAACCAGGCCGCCAGCACCAGGGCCGCCACCAGCCACACCGCCGCGACCGAGGTCACGACCGTGCGTAGCGTCGAGGAGCCGGGCCGGGCGGCGGCCGGCGACGGATCAGCTACCGCCTTTTCGGCATCGTCCGGCGGCTCCACCGCAGGTTGCGAGGAGGGGTTGGGCAGATCAGAACTCACAGCGACACCCTAGCGTCGTCGGTTTTCCGGACTTGCCTCCGTGCCCGCCTCACCGCTTCGGAGTCACTCCGATGAGAGTGGCCAGCTGGATGGCGACGGGGCTCAGGTTGAGCTTGTCCGGATCGGTCTTGGGCTTGGAATCCCACGGCTGCGGGACATTCGGATCGGCGTACTGCGCACGCGCGCCGCCGCGGACGTCGGTAGGACTTCCGAACGGCACCGTGCATTTCGCGTCCGTGTTGAACGGGAAATCGTCACGGGTGTCGTCGAAATTGGGGTTCTGCGCCTTCATCTGGTCGAGAATGCGCTGAGTTCCCTCGTACCCGACGGTACAGGCCGGTGGGTTGTTGGTTTCCAGCACCAGGCCGAAGTGGGTCGTACCGTCGCCGGGCGCGGTCGCCGAACCACCGACCGACAGCAGCGGCAGCATCTGCAGCAGCGGCTTCAGCGTGTAGGTCTGCGGCGACACCGCCTGCAGCAGCAGCCGCAGATTCGACAGATCCGTGGTCAGCGGCTGCGCGCTCTGATCGAGCAGCTTGCCGATCTGGTCGCCGGCGTCGGCGCCCGTGCCGATCAACCGCCGGATATCGGGATCGTTGGCCCGCAGCTGCACCGCGAGCCGATCCAGGCCGTCGCTGAAGGTCCGGATTGCCGGAGACTGATCGGCTTGGGTGCCGAGTACGGTCTGAGCGTCCCGGATCAGCTGCACGGTCTGCGGCAGCGCCCCGATTCCCGTCTGGGAGAACTTGTTCAGCGAATCGACGAGGATGCGCAGGTTGTCGCCCTGCCCGTCGAAGGCCTTACCGAGTTCGGTGACGGTCGTGCTCAACGCCGTCAGATCCGTCGTGCTCGAGAAGTGGTTGACGCTGGCGAGCAGATCCTCGACCGGAATCGGGGTCTCGGCACCGTCGATGACCGAGCCGTCGCGCAGGTAGGGCCCCTTCGCCGTATCCGGCACCAGATCCATGTACTGCTCACCGATCGCCGAGCGGTTGGCGATCACGGCCTTGGCGCCGGCCGGGACCTTCGGCTTCCCGGAATCCAGCTCCAGATAGATCATCACACCGTCGGGGGTGACATCGAGCGAGTCCACCCGCCCGACCGGCACACCGCGATAGGTCACCTCGGCGCCCTTGGACAGGTTGGCGGTGGTCTTCGCCTTCACCTTCACCTGATACTGGCCGAAGCCGAGCATGTGGTCGAGGTGGATGTACTTCGCGCCGACGAACACCACGCCGAGCACGGCGATCACCGCGAAGGCGACCAGCTGGTAGCGCACCAATCTACTCATCGCGGCTTCACTCCCAACTGATCCAGAATCGACCCGATCGGGTCACCCGGCTTGGCCGGGGCCGGCGCCACCACGGTCGGCGGCAGCGGCACCAGCGATACCGTCGGCCAGCCCGGCCGCGGGCCGTTGCCGTTGTAATACGGATTGGTCGGATCCACCGGCACCGGCGGCCCGTACTTCGGCGGGATGTACACCGGATCCGGTTTGCCCACACCGAGATTCGACATCAGGACGCCGATCTGCGTGTCCACCGACAGCCAGGTGTTCACCGAACCACCGAAGGTCGATTTGATCGCCTCGTCCGGGAACGGGTAAGTCGGAATGAGGGGGAAGGCGGTCACCAGATCCGGCGCCGAACGGCCCAGCTCCTGCAGCGTCGGCCGCAGCGACTGCAGATCGCGGATCAGGTTGTCCTTGGACCGGTCCAGCACGTCGACGCCCGCCTGACCGACCCGGTCGAGCTGCTTCAGCAAGCCGATCAGCTGCGGCCGCTGCTCGTCGAGAATCTTGATACCGGCCGGCAGCTCGTCGAGGATCTTGCCGATCTGATCGGACTGCTGCCCCACCCGGCTGGACAACGTGCCCAGGCTGTCGAGCGCGTGCTGGATATCGGCAACCTGCTGGTTGAGGCCGTCGATGAGGGTGTCGGCCTGATCCAGCAGCGACCGCACCCGGTTCTCCCGGCCGGCCAGCGCCTTGTTCAGTTCCACCACGATGGGCTGCAGCTGCGCCACGCCACCGCCGTTGAGCAGCAGCGACAGCGCACCGAGAACCTGTTCGATCTCGACCGCGTGCCGGGTCCGGTCGACGGGGATGACCGCGCCGTCCTTCAACCGATCGGGCGAGGCCTCGTCCTTCGGCGCGGACAGCTCGACGAATTTCTCACCGAGCAGATTGGACTGCCGCACCTCGGCGTGCGCGTTGGCGGGCAGCTTCACCGACGAGTTGACCACCGTGTGCACGCTGGCGGTCCAGCCGTCCGGGGCGACGTCGATGGACTCCACACGCCCCACCGGCACACCCTCGACCTTGACCGCCGACTGCGGCACCAGATCCAGCACGTCGTCGAAGCGCACGTCGATATGCATCGGGTGGTCACCCACATCGGCGCCGCCGGGCAGCGGCACGCTGTAGATACCGTCCGAGGAGCACGAACCCACCAGCACCGCGGTCACGCCGACCACCGCGACGGCACCCAGTCCGCGGGCCGTCCTGCGGAATGCGAAGGGCGTCATCGCTGGCCACCTTCCTGCTGCGACGGCGGCTGCCGGTCCGACGGGGTCCCCGGAACGCTGCCGGGAGCCGGGGTCTTCTGGATGTTCTCACCGCTGAGGATGCCGAACGGCAACACCAGCGACGGCGTCTGCACACCGTCCTTGATCTGATCGGTGATCACCTTGCACTGATCCAGAATCGGGCGCATCTGCCGGCTGATCGCATCGAATTTCGGGTCGCCCGGCCGCAATTGGCCGAGGTCGAGCATCTTGCAGACGGCGCCGAACGGGTTCTGCAGATCGGTGAAGTTGGCGCGCATGTCGAGCGTGCCGGATTCACCGTTGTGAATGTTGATCAGGTTGCTCAGCGCCAGCGGCAGCACCGGCAGCGCGTTCGCCACATCCTGGCGCTGGTCGGCCAGCGTCTGGGTCAGCTTGGTCAGCGCGTCGGCGTTGTCGGCCACCAGATCCCGGTTGTTGTCGATGAACCGGGCGACATCGCCGAGCGCGATCGACAGCAGATTCAGTGCCTGCCCGAGGTTTTCCCGCTCACCGGAGAGGAATCCGGCCAGATCCGCCAGCTGCGTGTTGAATTCGCGCACCTGCTGGTCGTTGACCGCCAGGGTGTGCACGAAGACCTGCAGATTCTTGATCGTGTCGAAGATGTCACCACGGGCATCGGACAGATACCGGGCGGCGTGCGAGAGCTGGGTCAGGCTGTTGGCCAGCGCGTCGCCGTTTCCGGTCAGATTCGCCGCACCGGTGCGGACCAGCTCGTTCACCGCGCCGTCCTTGTTGGCGCCGTTGGGCCCCAACGCATCCGACAGTTCCTGGATGCTCTTGTACAGCCGGTCGACCTCGACCGGGGTCGCCGTGCGGTCGCGCGGGATGGTGGCGTTGCGCGGCATCTTCGGCCCGCCCTTGTAGACGGGCGTGAGCTGGATGTAGCGGTCCGACACCACCGACGGCGTGATCTGAGCGGCCTTGGCGTCGGCCGGAATGTCGTATTTCCGGTCGACGTGCATGGTGACCTTCACCTGATCGCCCTGCGGCGTCACCGAATCGACCTTGCCCACCGGGACACCGAGGATGCGCACCTCGGAGCCCTCGTAGATGCCGATCGACTTGTCGAAGTAGGCGGTGATCTTGGTGGTGTTGTAGCTGCTGAACACCCACCACAGCACACCGGCGAGGACCACCACGGCGACCGTGCCGAGGGCGAGAGCGATCTTGGTGCCGCGGCCGGATTCCCGGATCGCGGTCAGCGGATCCCGGCGCGATCCCTTACCGAGAGCAGCCTGCATCAGTTGCCTCCCAGAGTGCGGATCGGCGGGCGGTTACCCGGAATCTCCGGCAGGGCCGGCGGGATCAGGTTGACGATCACCGCGTCGAACCAGCGCCCGTTACCCAGCACGTTGGCGTACAGGCCGTAGAACGGCGCCGCCAGCTTCAGCGTCTTGGAGATGTTCTGCTGATTGTCGTTGAGCATGTCGATGGACTTCTTCAGATTGGTCAGCGCCGGACCGATCTGCTGCTCGTTGTCGTGCACCAGCGCACTCAATTCGGCGGCAACGGTTTTCGCTCCGTTGAGCAGCTGCGAGATGGCCTGCTGGCGGACGTTCAACTCGGCCAGCAGCTGACCGCCGTTGGCCAGCAACCGCTCGAACTGCTCGTTGCGATCGGCGAGCACCTTGGTGGTCTTGTTGGTCGCGTTGAACAGGTGCTTGAGCTCTTCGTCGCGCTTGGCCAGCGTCTCCGACAACCGGGCCACGCCGTCGATCGAGCCGCGGATCTCCGGCGGGGTGCCGGAGAACGCATCCGAGAGCACCCGGAAGCTGGTGGCCAGCTGCGCGGTGTCGGTCTTCTCGATACTCGACGCGGCGTCGCTGAAGGCTTCGACCACATCGTACGGAGAAACCGTGCGCGACAACGGGATTCGCTTGTCCGGATCGGCCGGGTGGGAACCCTTGGGATCCAGCGCCAGATACTTCTGCCCGAGCAGGGTCTTGATCTGGATGGACGCGGTGGTGGCATCGCCGATCCACGCGTCCTTGGTCCGGAAGTCGACCAGCACGCGGTCGCCGTCCAGGCGCACATCGGACACATCGCCGACCTTCACGCCCGCGATGCGAACCTCGTTACCCTTTTTCAGGCCCGCCGCCTCGGAGAATTCCGCGGTGTAGCTGGTGCTCGCGCCGATGATCGGCAGCTTGTCCAAGAAGAACGCCGACAGCGCGACCAGCAGCACCATGAACAGGCCGAGCCCGCCCATGAACGCCGGGCTGCGCCTGCCGAAGAGAACCCGGTCTTCCATCAGCGGCCACCCTTCCCGTGACAGCGCGGCGCCGGGTTGGTGTAGACCGGCTGATTCACTGTCGGCATCTGGGCCGGCAGGTTCAATTGCGGCGCATCCTGCACCCCGGGGCCGGCAACGATATCGATACCGCAGAGATAGAACTGGAACCACGAGCCGTAGCTGGCCGCCCGACCCAGTTTCTCCATCTTGATCGGCAGATTCTCCAGTGCCTGGTTCACCTCGCCGGAGCGATCGTTCAGCGTCCCGGTCAACTGGTTCAGACCGGCGATCGAACCCTGCAGGGTCGGCCGGGTGGGAACCAGCAGATCGGCGGTCGCCGAGGCGAGATTGCCCAGCGACTGCACCGCCGAGCCGATCGTGCCGCGTTCGGCATTGAGCCCGCTGACCAACGCCTCGGTATTGACGATCAGATCGTTGAGCTGTCCGTCGCGGGCGTTGACCGCGTCCAGCACCTGGTTGAGGTTCTTGACGATCTCGCCGATCACGGCGTCCTTGTCGGCGATCTTGTTCGTCAGGCTCGCGGTGTTGCGCACCAGATCGGTGATCGTGCCCGATTCACCCTGGAAGACCTGGATGATCTCGTAGGACAGCTTGTTCACGTCCTCGGCCGACAGCGTCTGGAACAGCGGCCGGAAACCGTTGAACAGGGTGGTGAGATTCAGCGCGGGCTTGGTCCGCTCCAGCGGAATCGTGGCGCCCTCGGTGATCTTGCGGCCCTGCTGTCCGGCGCCCTGCTCCAACGCGATGTACCGCTGTCCCACGAGGTTGCGGTAGCGGATGGTCGCGGTGGTGGAGGCGGGCAGCCAATCCCGGTCGGTGAGCTGGAAATGCACCTCGGCCAGGCTGCGGTCGACGACCGACACCTTGGTCACCTTGCCGACCCGCACACCGGCGATGCGCACCTCGTCGCCCTTGTTCAGCGACGTCACATCACTGAACCGCGCCTTGAACTCGGTGCCGCCGCCGGAATAGTTGGCGATGGTGAGCGCCAGGAACGCGGTCGCGAGCACTGTCACGAGCACGAAGATGCCCAGTTTGGTCAGGGGTCCGCCCAGACCACGCAACTTTGCCTTCATCGCACACTCACCTCACTTCCACGCATCGCGGGGGCGCCGATCCGGCTCACCCAGCCGGGCACCTGATCGGGCGAAACCCCGTTCGCCGCACCGTAGATCGCACCCAGGGTGTGCTGCTCGGCGGGCGAACCCATACTCGTCGCGCTCTGCGCGCCGTAGACCGAGAACTGTGCCGGGGGCAGCTGACCGATGTTCTGGTCGCCCGGATTGCGGGTCGGCGGCTGGTAAGAGCCGTCGTTGGCCGATCCGGTCGGGTACTGACCGGGGTCCACGCCCAGCGGATATTCGGGGAAACATGCCGGCGGCCGGTTCGTGTCCAGCCAGCGCGGCTCGTCCTGATTCGGCAGATAACGACCACGCGGGTTGGTGATCTCGATCGTCACGCGCGAGCCCGGGGTATCGGTGCCCTTGCCGAAGATGTTGTCGATGCGCGGCTTCAGCTGCGCGAAGTTCTTCATCGTGCAGGCGTATTCCGGCGAGTACGTCGCCAGCAGTTCCAGCGCGCCGCGCGAATCGGCCGCGATGTCGATGATGTTGTCGTGGTTGGCCGTCAGGAAGTCGGCGGTCTTCGACGACGTCGGGGTCAGGACCGAGTACAGCGTGTCCAACTGCGAACGCTTCTGCACGATGGTGGCATTCAGCGTGCGCAGATTGTCGAAGGCATCCACCAGCTGCGGCAACGCGTCCGAATAGGTGTCGGCGACCGTCGCGAAGGTGTGGATGTCGTCCTGCAGCTGCGGCATCACGCCGTTGATATCGCGGAAGATGTCGTCCAGCCGATCGATGGTGTGGCCCAGTTCCTCACCCTGACCGCCCAGCGCCTGCGAGAGCGCGCCCAGCGTCGAGGCCAGATACTGCGGCGGAATCGCCTGCAGCAGCGGCATGATCGAATCCAGCAGCTGGCTCACCTCGACCGCGTTGCCGCTGGCGTCCTGATACAGCGTCATCCCCGCCTGCAGATGCTTCGGGCTGGGCTGCTCGGGCCAGACCAGGTCGACATAGCGCTCACCGAACAGGGTCTTCGGCAGCAGCCGGGCCGTCACATTGGACGGGATCTTCGAGGCCTTGTCCGGATCGATCGCCAGGTGCAGCGTCACCTTGCCGTTCGCGGATTCACTGGACCGCACCTCGCCGACATTGACCCCGCGGACTTTCACATCCGCGTTGCGGGTCAATGCGTTTCCGACGGTATCGGTGATCAGATCCACCTTGACGACCTTGACCCACACCTTGTTGTAGGACGCGATCGTCGTACCGAGAAACAGCGCCATCACCACGAAGAACACGATGCCCAGCGTGCGGATGCGGAGTTTCTCGGTAGAGCGCCAGAATTGCACACTGCGCGCGCTCATGCTCCCACCTTTCGGGACCGTTGTGCGTGGTTACGCACGCTGCCGCCTCCGAACCCGTCGGTCGCGCCGCGGCCCTGTCCGCTCATCCCGCGACCCGCACTGTTGTCGTCGTACCCCAGATCGCCAGGCTGAGGAAGAAGTCGAGGATGTTCACCAGCACGATCGACGCACGCACCGCGCGGCCCACGGCCACGCCCACGCCGGCCGGGCCGCCGGTGGCGTTGAAGCCGTAATAGCAATGGATCAGGATGATCACGAAGGCGAACACCAGCACCTTCACGAACGAATACAGCACGTCCTCGGGTGGCAGGAACAGACCGAAATAGTGGTCGTACGATCCCGTGGATTGCCCGTTGAACCACACGCTGATCTGCCTGGACGCTATGAACGTGCCGAGCAGGCCGACGATGTAGAGCGGAATGACCGCGACGAATCCGGCGATCACGCGTGTGGTCACCAGGAACGGAACGCCTGGTACCGCCATCACCTCGAGCGCGTCGATTTCCTCGGAAATTCGCATCGCACCCAATTGCGCGGTGAAACCACAGCCGACCGTCGCCGACAACGCCAATGCCGCCACCAGCGGCGCCAATTCGCGAGTATTGATGTAGCCGGTCAGGAAGCCGGTGAGCACCGAACTGCCCAGGGCGTCGAGCGCTTTGAAGCCCTGCAGGCCGACGACCACACCGACCGAGGCCGACATCATCACCACGACGCCGATGGTGCCGCCGATGACCGCGAGTGCACCCGAACCGAAGGTCACCTCGGCCAGCAGCCGCATGACCTCCTTGCGGTAATGCACGACCGTGCGCGGAATCCACGCGATCGCCTTGGAATAGAACGACATCTGATCGCCCGCGCGATCGATGACGTTCACCGGCGACTTGAGCGCAGCGCCTACTCGGCGCATCCGCCTCGAAAAGATCGGAGAACGCTGGGAAACAACCATCGTCACGAACCCTTGGCCGGGACAACCTGCAGGTACACCAACGTCAAAAGCAGATTGACGAAGAAGAGCACCAGGAAGGTGATCACCACGGATTGATTCACCGCGTCACCAACACCTTTCGGTCCCCCCTTGGGATTCAAACCTTTGTATGCGGCGATCACGCCCGCGAGCAGTCCGAAGATGAGTGCCTTGAATTCACCGATCCAGAGGTCCGGGAGCTGCGCCAGCGCGGAGAACGACGCCAGGTAGGCGCCGGGAGTTCCGCCCTGCAGCAACACATTGAAGAAATATCCACCGCAGATGCCGACCACCGAGACCAGGCCGTTGAGCAACAGCGCCACCAGCATCATGCCGAGGACGCGCGGCACGACGAGGCGCTGCACCGGATCGATGCCGAGCACCTCCATCGCGTCGATCTCTTCGCGGATGGTGCGGGAGCCGAGGTCGGCAGCAACGGCCGAACCCGCGGCACCGGCGATGATCAGCGCGGTGACGACGGGCGCGGCCTGCTGCACAGTTGCCAGCACACTGGTTGCGCCGGTGAACGATTCAGCACCGAGCTGCTTGATAAGTGAACCGGTCTGCAATGCCACAACGGCGCCGAACGGGATTGCCACCAGTGCGGCGGGCAGGATCGAGACACTCGCGATGAACCACGACTGCTCAATAAACTCACGCCATTGGAAAGGCCGGCGCAGGGTGTTGCGTGCCACGGAAATGAGCAGCGCAAAAATATTGCCGGCCTGCGCAAATCCCGACTCGACCGGAGTGCGCAGCCGTGCCAGGGGTTGATTCACGGTTGCGTATGTTACCCGTTGGTTGTGTCGTGACGCACGGTGGTGTCGTACGTGCCGCCCTGATATTGCGGACCGTTACCCGTATACGCCGGAAGGACTTGTGTATCGCCGTTCTCTTCCATCGACTCACGGATCGCCACCTGCGCGGAATGCGGCAGGGTGTGCATGATCTCGAGGACGCGGCGGCGGCGGCGTTCCACGGCCTGGCGCACAGGCATTCCGGGGGTGGCCTTCATCTGCGGGATGATGCCCTCGATTTCCTCGGTGCCGTTGTCGTAGTGGCCGGCGTCGGCGAGCGCCTGCTCGCGCGCCATCTGGGCCTCGTCCTTCTCCTCCGACATACCGATCGGACCGACCATGCGGCCGTTGAGGAACTGCTTCACCACCGGCTCCTCCGACGTCAGCAGCACCTCGCGGGGACCGAACATGACGAGCTGGCGGCGGAAGAGCATGCCGATGTTGTCGGGCACGCTACGAGCCAGGTTGATGTTGTGGGTAACGATCAGAATCGTCGCGTCGATCTGCGCGTTGATGTCGATCAGCAGCTGCGACAGATAGGTCGTACGCACCGGGTCCAGACCGGAGTCCGGCTCGTCGACGAGGATGATCTGCGGGTCCAGCACCAGCGCACGGGCCAGGCCGGCACGCTTGCGCATACCACCGGAGATCTCACCGGGCAGTTTGCCTTCGGCGCCGAGCAGACCGGTCAGCTCGAGCTTCTCCATCACGATCTGCTTGATCTCGGATTCGCTCTTCTTGGTGTGCTCGCGCAGCGGGAAGGCCACGTTGTCGAACAGGTTCATCGAACCGAACAGCGCGCCGTCCTGGAACAGAACGCCGAACAACTTGCGGATCTCGTAGAGCTCCTTGTTGGAGCAGGTGGTGATGTCGGTGCCGTCGATGTAGATCGAGCCGCGCTCGGGGCGCAGCAGACCGATCAGCGACTTCAGGAACACCGACTTACCGGTACCGGAGGGGCCGAGCAGAGCGCTGACTTCCCCCGTGGGCAGAGTCAGAGTGACATCCTGCCAAATCCGCTGGGACCCGAAAGATTTCGTAACACCTTCGGTCCTGACTTCGACGCCCACGCCGACCTCCATATTTCTTCTGACGAGCGCCCATGGCCGCGTCACCGTATTTCAGCGCGGTGTGACGCGTCACACTGGGGTGCGGCCACTGTATCGCATGCCGCTGGTGCAGGACACCCTACCTGACTGGTCGGTAGAAATGTCGACGGTAATGAGCTGGTCGCGGCGGTCCACAACATTCACCACGAAAATGCGAAAAGAGCGGCCCCGCAACGGGACCGCTCTTTTCCGGACTCGATTACCGCAATTACTTGACGGAAACCTTCGCGCCGGCCTCTTCCAGCTTGGCCTTGGCGGCGTCGGCGGCGTCCTTGGCGACCTTCTCCAGGATCGGCTTCGGGGCACCCTCGACCAGGTCCTTGGCTTCCTTCAGGCCCAGGCCGGAGACGATCTCGCGCACGACCTTGATGACCTGGATCTTCTTGTCGCCGGCACCCTCGAGGATGACGTCGAACTCGTCCTGCTCCTCGGCGGCCTCGGCGCCACCGGCGGCAGCGCCACCGGCGACAGCGGCAACCGCGACCGGAGCGGCGGCGGTGACCTCGAACTTCTCCTCGAACTTCTTGACGAAGTCCGAGAGCTCCAGCAGGGTCATGTTGCCGATGGTCTCGAGCAGCTCGTCCACGTTGGCCATGGTGTTTCCTTTCGGTAGTTCATCCCCGCGTCGGCGGGGAGATAAGAGTTGGTTTGTCGACTTATTCGTGTCGGCTTATTCGGCGTCGGCGGCGGGAGCCGCCTCGGCACCGCCCGCGGCGCGCTGCTTGTCCTCGAGCGCGGCGAACAGGCGAGCCACCTGGCCGGCCGGCGCGGCGAACAGGCCGGCCGCCTTGGTCAGGTTGCCCTTCATGGCGCCGGCCAGCTTGGCCAGCAGCACCTCGCGCGACTCCAGGTCGGCGATGCGCTCGACCTCGGAGACCGACAGCGGGGCGCCGTCCATGTAGCCACCCTTGATGACCAGCGCCTTGTTGTCCTTGGCGAAGGTCTTCAGGGCCTTGGCGGCGTCGACCGGCTCACCGGTGATGAAGGTGATCGCGGTCGGACCGACGAACAAGTCATCCAGGCCTTCGACGCCCGCCTCGGCGGCCGCACGCTTGACCAGGGTGTTCTTGGCGACGGAGTAGGTGGCATTGCTGCCCAGCGCACGACGCAGCTGGGTGAGGCTGCCGACCGACAGACCACGGTATTCCGTGACCACGGTGGCCGTAGCGCTCTTGAACTGCTCGGTGATCTCCGCGACCGCGGTGACCTTCTCTGGTTTCGCCATACTTCGCCTCCTCTCTGGATGGTCGGTTCTGCGATGAACTACCGACTCACGGAGGCTGGGCCCGGGGAGGCTACGTCGACCCGGCGACAAAGCAAACGCCCCGGACGCAGAGTGGTCCCGGGGCGCACAGGAAACTCGACATGAACACACGGGCTCATATGTCGTCCCTCACCTCGGCTCTCCCTGCGTGGGCCGCCGGCAATATCGCCGGACCTTCGACTGCCTGACGGCAGCAACCAACGGTCTTCGGTAGAACGATTGGGGGTGATCGCCGAACTGGTCAGCGACCGCAGTACAGAATAGCGGATGAGCAGCTGAAACCCAAAATCGGCCGTCTCTGCAGGCCTCTGCTCCGCCGCGATTCCCGAAATACCGAAGGGCCGGCGGGGAAATCCCTACCGGCCCTTCGGATTCGAAAGCTACCTACGCTTACGCGTCCTCTTCGGTGAGGTTGCGGGTGCGGTTCGGGTCCACCGGGATGCCCGGTCCGGTGTTCGTCGAAATCGTCACCTTCTTGACGTAGCGCCCCTTGGCGGTCGACGGCTTCACACGCAGGATCTCCTCCAGCGCGGCGCCGTAGTTCTCGACCAGCTTCTTCTCGTCGAAGGAGGCCTTGCCGATCACGAAGTGCAGGTTGGCCTGCTTGTCGACGCGGAAGTTGATCTTGCCGCCCTTGATGTCGTTGACGGCCTTGGTCACATCGGTGGTGACCGTGCCCGTCTTCGGGTTCGGCATCAGGCCGCGGGGGCCCAGCACACGCGCGATGCGGCCGACCTTGGCCATCTGGTCCGGGGTGGCGATCGCGGCGTCGAAGTCCAGCCAGCCGCCCTGGATGCGCTCGATCAGATCCTCGGCGCCCACGGCGTCGGCACCGGCGGCCTCGGCCTCGGCGGCCTTCTCGCCGGCCGCGAACACGATGACGCGCGCGGTCTTACCGGTACCGTGCGGCAGGTTGACGGTGCCGCGGACCATCTGGTCGGCCTTGCGGGGGTCGACGCCCAGACGGACGGCGACCTCGACGGTCGCGTCGGTCTTCGTGGTCGCGGTCTCCTTCGCCAGCCGGGTGGCCGACAGCGGAGTGTAGAGCTGGGAGCGGTCGACCTTGGCGGCCGCCTCGAGATAAGCCTTGCTTCGTTTTGCCATGATTCTCTGTCCTGTTCGTAAGTCAGAAGTGGTTGTCGGGACTGGCCGTCCCTCCCACGCACATCCCGCCGGTCACCGGCGGAGACGGGGACCGTCAGTCGGCGACGGTGATACCCATCGAGCGAGCGGTACCCGCGATGATCTTGGCCGCCTGATCGATGTCGTTGGCGTTCAGATCTTCCTGCTTGGTCTTGGCGATCTCACGGACCTGGTCCATGGTGACCGTGGCGACCTTGTTGCGGTGCGGCTCGGCGGAGCCCTTCTGCACACCGGCGGCCTTCAGCAGCAGCTTGGCGGCGGGCGGAGTCTTCAGCTTGAAGTCGAACGAGCGGTCTTCGTAGACCGTGATCTCGACCGGGATGACGTTGCCGCGCTGCGACTCGGTCGCGGCGTTGTACGCCTTGCAGAACTCCATGATGTTGACGCCGTGCTGACCCAGCGCGGGACCCACCGGCGGGGCCGGGTTGGCCGCACCGGCCTGGATCTGGAGCTTGATGAGCCCGGCGACCTTCTTCTTCTTGGGGGGCATCTTTCTTTCCTTGGTTTAGGTTCCTTACGGACTTCCGTAAGCCTGTCCCGGGGGCGGAACCCCGGAAGTCTTAGATCTTCGCGACCTGCGTGAAGGCGAGTTCGACCGGGGTCTCGCGACCGAAGATCGACACCAGCACCTTCAGCTTCTGCTGTTCGGCGTTGACCTCGGAGATGCTGGCCGGCAGCGTCGCGAACGGGCCGTCCATGACGGTGACCGACTCGCCGACCTCGAAGTCGACCTCGATGGCCGGCTTGGACGCGGCCTCGGTGACGGTCTCCGACGTGGACGCGGCGGCACCTGCCGCGGCGGCGGCCGGCTTCTTCTGCTGCTGCTCGGCTGGGACCAGGAACTTGACCACGTCGTTGATCGTCAGCGGCGACGGACGGGAGGTGGCGCCGACGAATCCGGTGACGCCGGGGGTGTTGCGGACCGCGCCCCACGATTCGTCGTTGAGATCCATCCGGACCAGGATGTAACCGGGCAGCACCTTGCGCTGCACGTTCTTGCGCTGGCCGTTCTTGATCTCGGTGACCTGCTCGGTCGGCACCTCGACCTGGAAGATGTAGTCCTCGAGGCCCAGGTTCTGCACGCGGGTCTCGAGGTTGGTCTTCACCTTGTTCTCGTAACCGGCGTAGGAGTGGATGACGTACCAGTCACCGGGGGCGCGACGCAGCGCGGCCTTCATCTCGGCGACGGGGTCGGCAGGCTCTTCCGGTGCCGCGGGCTCCGCGGATGCGCCGGTCTCGGTCTCGTCGGTATCGGTGTCGCCCTCGACTTCGCCGGAGGACGCCTCGGTACCGTCCGAGACGGTCGCCTCGTCGACGGCCGTCTCCGCCGCCTCGTCGTCGACCGGGAACTCGTCGGTTGTGCCGTTCTCCGGGGTGCTCACTGGGCACTCGCTTCCTGTGTCGTCACGTACATCCACTACGCCGGAGGTGAATCCGGCGGATGGTTTCCGTCCTCGCGTGGCGGACGGCTAGCAGCGCCCATGGGTCGCTCCGCAGGCTCCGCTCCTGACGCACCCGGTCAGCTAGCCGAACAGCCAGTTGACACCCTTGATGAACGCCAGGTCCAACCCGCTGATGTACGCGACCATGAAGATCACGAACACCAGGACAACGCTTGTATAGGTGACCATCTGCTTGCGGTTGGGCCAGATCACCTTGCGCAGTTCCGCGATGACTTCCCGCAGGAACTTCACCAGACGCTTGAAGGGATTGCCCCTACCGCGTTCGGCGGTCTTCTTCTTCCCCGCCGACTTGGACGCCTTACGCGATGCCGAATCCGAGCTGTCACCACGGTCGATCGTGGCGACGGAGCCGGTGTCCGAGGAGGATCCGGCGCGAGCCCGGCGAGTCGACCGCTTACCACTCGGCCGGCTGACCGCAGCGGTGTCTTCGTCATCGGCGGCATGCGCGCCGTGGCGAATGTCCCGCTCGTCGCTCACGTGAACCCTCTCTCGTCGCTGGCATCCAGTGCAGGGGCGACAGGACTTGAACCTGCAACCTGCGGTTTTGGAGACCGCTGCTCTGCCAATTGAGCTACGCCCCTTCGGCTGGAATCGCAATGTCATCCAGCACGGTGCTTATTCAGTTGTGCCAACCCGGGGCCACACAACACGCGCGCCGCTCCGCCGGTGTGCCGGCCCCGGCGGTCACCCGCCCGGAACCAGCCCCTCAGAGCAGCGCGCAGTGGCTGGCGACCCCAGAAATCCGAGTGTACGTTACCGCCCCGGCGGATAGCCAATCGGGCCGTCCGCCACCGCGAAGCGGCTTACCGGCCCGCCGACCATCATGCCAGCTGCACCGTCGCGGTCGCACGTCCGAAGATCTTCCGGCCACCGGATCTGGCGACGATCGCGATCACGGCGGTGCGGTTCTCCGGATCCACCGACTTCACCTTGCCGGTGTATTCGACCTCGGCCGGATGATCGCTGGGCACGTAGACGGGGCTGGTGAACCGCACGTTGTATTCCTTCACCGCGCCCGGATCACCGAGCCAGGAGGTGACGAATCCGCCGCCCAGGCCCATGGTCAGCATGCCGTGCGCGACCACGTTGTCCAGGCCGGCGAGTGCCACGACCTCGTCGCTCCAGTGGATCGGGTTCGCGTCACCGGAGACGCCGGCGTAGTTCACCAGATCGCCGCGGGTGAGCCGGACGACGCGAGTCGGCAGCTCGTCGCCGACGGCCACGCTGTCGAACGAGCGCGTGTGGCTGCTGACGGTGACCTCGGGAACGGTGGTCACCGGCACCGGGGGCGCGGTGATGGGCGGCTCGGCGGTGGGACGGTCGGGGGCCTCACCCATGCCGTGCATGAGGATGTTGCGGACCGCGTCGGCGATATTGGGATCGACGTCACCGCCGCTGCGGCCGACCAGGGTGGTGTAGGTGGTGAGCACCAGCTCGTCGTTCTGCGCCGTGACGATGTTCTTGGTGACGATGATGTCGCCGCCGAAGGCCTGCCGGAACGAGTGCAGGTAGACGTCGCAGGTGAGCTGGTCGCCGACCCGGATCGGGCGGTGGAATTCCAGGATCTGGTCGGTCTGCATGATCTGGCTCAGGTCGTAACCCGTGACGACCTGCTCGAACAGCTTGCGCTGAGCCAGGATGCCGACCAGGGAGATGAATGTCACCGGTGCGAGCAGGCCGTCGTGGCCGTAGTCGCGGGCGACGCTCTCGTCCCAGTGCGCGGGGTGGTAGTCCTGCACCGCGCGTGCGTACTCGCGCACCTTCTCGCGCCCGACCTCGTAGTAGTCGTCGACGCGGTAGTGGTGCCCGACCATGGCGGCGGCGTGGGCCGAGGGGTCGAACGATTCACTGTCGGCGGTCTGCGCGTCCACGGCATCGGTTCCGGTGTTGATTGTCACGGAAAGTAGGTCCCTATCTGACTCCGCTACCGGGAGTCTGCGGAGCGTGAAACTACCGCATGTACAGCAAATGCCGGAGCGGGTCGGGAAACCTGCTCCGGCATGGAGTGCTGCATGGGTCGGCGCGGTCCACGAATATCCGGGAAGGTCATCGACAGACCTCCCTGAATCCGGGCGCCGACTTCGCGCGCGGCAGCGTGCACGCGATGAGATCTAGCGAGATTCGCGGTGCGCCCGGTGGGTGCCGCAGTTCGGGCAGAACTTCTTCAGCTCCAGACGATCCGGGTCGTTGCGCCGGTTCTTCTTGGTGATGTAGTTGCGATGCTTGCACTGCTCGCAGGCCAAGGTGATCTTTGGCCGGACATCGGTGGACTTCGCGGCCACGATTATGCCTTCTTTCCGGTCAACCTAGAGGGTCAATCAGTATGGGTAGCGATGGCCGGACTCGAACCGGCGACACAACGATTATGAGTCGTTTGCTCTACCGCCTGAGCTACACCGCCATATGCGCGGCAATGCGGGCGGAACCAGGTTCGGCTCTGTGTGGAGTGCCGAGTCGGTCACCACCGGCAATCCGGCGAGCCCCCTAACGGAATCGAACCGTTGACCTTTTCCTTACCATGGAAACGCTCTGCCGACTGAGCTAAGGGGGCATGGCTACATTCGCTCCGAACTCGAATCCTCGAACCCGGGGCGCTGAAGCCTTGAACGAGGTTACACACTCCCCGGCAAAGTTACCAAACCAGCTGGTAAGAGCCGCATTTTCTGCACCGGCTCCGCCGCCGCGAACGAACGATCCCCCGAGGTTGCCCGAACGGTGCTAGAACCGAGAACGGCCGCTCGGGAACGCAACCGACGCGAGAAACGCCACCGGCTGGAAGGGGGGTCCGGGGGGCGAAGCCCTCCCGGCGTGGGGGTGTGGGGGCCGGGCCCCCACAAATCACCCTCGAAAATGACGAGGGCTCCTCCCGAGTAGGAGGAGCCCTGAGAGGGTGGCGGATGAAGGATTCGAACCTCCGAAGCTTGCGCGGCTGATTTACAGTCAGCTCCCTTTGGCCACTCGGGCAATCCGCCTTTCGCACTGTTGCCAGCGCGCAGAGCAGAATACAACGACCAGGGCGCCCGGATGCAAACCGGCTGGCCAGCGGGGGTGCCGTGACCGCTGCGCGGCGGCCGGGGTAGAAAGTTCCCTACCGGAGTTCCGGGTGAAATGTGAGCCGTCAGACAGGAGCGCAGCGTGGCCGATTCGTCATTCGATGTCGTCAGCAAGGTCGACCGGCAGGAGGTCGACAACGCCCTCAACCAGGCGGCCAAGGAGCTCAGCACCCGCTACGACTTCCGCGGCACGGGTGCGAGCATCGAGTGGTCGGGTGAAGAGAAGATCGTGCTGTCGGCCGAATCCGAGGAACGGGTGAAGGCGGCGCTGGAGGTGTTCAAGGAGAAGCTGATCCGCCGCGACATCTCGCTGAAGGCCTTCGACGCGGGCGAGCCGGCCACCTCCGGCAAGACCTACAAGATCACCGGAACCCTGGTCCAGGGCATCTCCCCGGAGAACGCGAAGAAGATCGCCAAGAAGATCCGCGACGAGGGCCCCAAGGGTGTGAAGGCGCAGATCCAGGGCGACGAACTGCGGGTCAGCGGTAAGAAGCGCGACGATCTGCAGGCCGTCATCGCCCTGCTCAAGGGTGCGGATCTGGACGTGGCCCTGCAGTTCGTCAACTACCGCTAGTACCTGCGGGGCCCGCCCGCCATGTGCTCGAGGCGCTGGATGCGTTCGCCCATGGGCGGGTGGGTTGAGAACCAGCGCGCCATCTTGTCGCCCGCCCGGAAGGGGTTGGCGATCATCAGGTGTGACTGCGCGGTCAGCTGCGGCTCGGGCGGCAGCGGCGCGGCCTGGGTGCCGCGTTCGAGTTTGCGCAGCGCCGAGGCCAGGGCCAGCGGGTCGCCGGTGAGTTCGGCGCCGTCCTGATCGGCCTGGTATTCGCGGGAGCGGGAGACGGCGAGTTTGATCAGGGTGGCGGCGATCGGGCCCAGCAGTGAGACCAACAACACGCCGAGGATGTTCGGGCCTTCACCGTCGCGGCTGCCGCCGCCGAACATGCTCGCGAAGAAGGCCAGGTTGGCGAGGCCGGAGATGACCGCGGCGAGGGCGCCGGCCACCGAGGAGATCAGGATGTCGCGGTTGTAGACATGCGACAGTTCGTGGCCGAGGACCGCGCGCAGTTCCCGTTCGTCGAGGATCTGCAGGATGCCGCTGGTACAGCACACCGCCGCATGGCGCGGGTTGCGACCGGTGGCGAACGCGTTGGGCGCGTTCGTCGGGCTGATGTACAGCCGCGGCATGGGCTGGCGCGCGGTGGTGGCCAGCTCGCGCACGATCTTGTACATCACGGGCGCTTCGAGTTCGGATACCGGCTGCGCGTGCATGGCCCGCAGGGCCAGCTTGTCGCTGCTGAAATAGGCGTAGGCGTTCATGCCCACGGCCAGCAGGATGGCGATGATCAGAATCGTGGGGTTGCGGAACATCGCACCTGCGAACACGATCAGTGCCGACAGGCCCACCATCAGCCCGAAGGTCTTCAAACCGTTCGCGTAACCATGCATGTCGGATCAACGATCGGCGGCGAACTCGGGTTCCGCCCGCGGTCCGGCTCTCCGCGCTGCGATATCGATCACACCAGCGCGAACCGGCTGTCCGGGCACCCCGTCGGCCGCCGCGACGGAAGGCTCAGCCGACCCGCTCGATGGTGTATCGGACCAGGCGTTCCAGCGCGTCGTTGGCCGGGCCCTGCGGCAGGGCCGAGAGTTCGGCGTGCGCGATATCGGCGTAGCCCTGCAGCTTCTGCTTGGCCAGCACCATGCCTCGCGAGCGCGAGAGCAGTTCCAGCGCCTCGGCGACCTCGTCGTCGGATTCCAGCGGCCGGGCCAGCAGCGTGCGCAGCCGGTCGCCCTCGGCGCCCTCGTCGCGCAGCGCGTACAGCACCGGCAGGGTGTGCACACCCTCGCGCAGGTCGGTGCCTGGCGTCTTACCGGACTGCTCGGATACCGAGGAGATGTCGATGATGTCGTCGGAGATCTGGAAAGCGGTGCCGACGGCGTCGCCCAGGCGTGCCAGCCGCTCGACGTCGTCGAGGCTCCCGCCGGAGAAGGTGCCGCCGAAGCGCCCCGACGCGGCGATCAGCGAGCCGGTCTTCTCCCACACCACCCGCAGATAGTGTTCGACCGGATCCTGAGATTTCTTGGCGCCCAAGGTTTCCCGCATCTGACCGGTGACCAGTTCGGCGAAGGTCTCGGCGATGATGCGCACCGCGTCCGGGCCGAGGGTGGACACCAGCCGCGAGGCGTGTGCGAAGAGGTAGTCGCCGGAGAGGATGGCGATGCTGTTGCCCCATCGGGAGTTCACACTGGGGGCGCCGCGGCGCATGGACGCCTCGTCCATCACGTCGTCGTGGTAGAGCGTGGCCAGATGCACCAGTTCCACCACCGTGCCGGCGGTGATCAGATCGGGGTCGGTCGGGCGCGGGCCGAGCTGGCCGGTGAGGATGGTGAACAGCGGCCGGAACCGCTTACCGCCGGCGCGCGCCAGGTGCAGCGCGGCTTCCAGCAGGAAGTCCTCCCCATCGGAGAGCTCGCTGACCAGCAGCTTCTCCACCTCGTCGAGCCCGTTGCGCACGGTCGCCGCGAGCTCGGGATCGCCGAGATCGACCCCGGCAACCACGGTGCTTTCATCGCTCACAGCCGATGCACTCATGTCTTCTCCCAATGCCGCGTCCGTCCCCACACCGAAGAACCTAGCGTGTTGCCCTCCCCGCTCCCATGAACACCGTCACTCTGCCTGTGGCCTCCGCTTCGCTCCGGCGGGTTTTCGGCCCCTTGGGCCTCGATTTTTCCCTCCTCCGCTCAGTCGCTGCGCTCCCTCGCTCCGTCGGTCCGAAATCGAGGCGGGCCGAAAACTGGATTGGAGCACCGTCCCGGAAGTGCATACCCAGAAGTCGGCAGCGGCTACCTGGTTCGACGGAATCTCTTCAGCGCTCACCCGGGTAGTGGTCTCCCGGCCCCTACCGATCGGCTCGGCCCAAAAGCCGCCCGAGCGAACCGGGAGCTGCACCTCTGCCACTATTGGGCTATGGGTTCAGCTCACGGCGGTTCGACAGCACCGGAACGGGAGGGCGGCACCGTCCTGCCCGAGCACGTCGAGGTGCTGGTGGTGGGTGCGGGACCGGCCGGTTCGGCGGCGGCGGCGTGGGCGGCGCGGGCGGGGCGCGAGGTATTGCTCACCGATTCCGCGGTCTTCCCCCGGGACAAGACCTGCGGCGACGGATTGACGCCGCGCGCCACCGCGGAACTGGAGGCGCTCGGGCTCGGCGATTGGCTGCGCGCGCATACCGTCAACCGGGGCCTGCGGATGGCCGGATTCGGCCGGGAGGCACTGCTGCCCTGGCCGGGCGGGTCCTTTCCCACCTACGGAAGTGCCGTTCCCCGAACCGAACTCGACGACAAACTGCGCGAGACCGCGGTCAAATGGGGTGCGCGCATGGTCGACGGAGTGCGGGTGGTCGATGTGGCGCGCACGGACGATCGGGTCACCGGTGTCACCGTGCAGACCGAATCGGGCGCGCGGAAAATCCGCTGCGACATCCTCATCGTCGCCGACGGGGTGCGCTCGCCGGTCGGGAAGTTGCTGGGCCGCGTCTGGCATCGCCGCTTCGCCTACGGCGTGGCCGCACGCGCCTACATCCGCTCCGCCCGCAGCGACGACGAATGGATCACGTCGCATCTGGAATTGCGTGATGCCGAAGGCGGTCTGGTGCCCGGCTACGGCTGGGTGTTCCCGCTCGGCAACGGCGAGGTCAACATCGGCGTCGGCTCACTGGCCACCGAACGCCGGCCTTCGCATATCGCGCTGAAACCGCTTCTGCAGCATTATGTTTCGCTGCGCCGGCCGGAGTGGCAGTTCGAGGGCGAGGCGCGGGCCGTCGCCTCGGCGCTGCTGCCGATGGGCGGGGCGGTGTCCAATATCGCGGGCCGCAACTGGGTGCTGGTGGGCGATGCCGCCGGATGTGTGAATCCGCTCAACGGCGAGGGCATCGACTACGGGCTCGAGGGCGGGCATCTGCTGTCCGGACTGCTCGGCGAACCGGATCTGACCACGGTGTGGCCGGATCTGCTGCGGGCCCGCTACGGGCGCACCTTCTCGGTGGCCCGCCGGATCGCGGCGCTGGCCACCCACCCGCGGATGGTGCCGACCGGCGGACCGCCGGTGATGCGCTCGGCGCTGCTGCAGCGCACGGCCGTGCGGGTGATGGGCAATCTCGTCGACGAGGAGGATGCCGACCTCACTGCCAGGGCCTGGCGGGCGGCGGGCCGGGCATCGCTGCGTTTCGACGATCCGGCGCCGTTCAGCTAGCGATACGCGGCGCCGACGGGCGGGCAGGAGGCAGCGTGGACAGTCGCAGCGAGAACGACCGCGGCGGGGCGCGTCCGCGTCGCGATCGAACGCCGTCGGTGCCGGAGGACCTGCTGCCGCATCTGCGCCGGGCGCGGGATCTGGTGGATCGCGAATACGCCCGTCCCCTCGACGTGGACGAGCTGGCCGCGACCGCGGGGGTGTCGAAATATCATTTCCTGCGCTGTTTCGCCGCCACCTACGGCCGCACCCCCGCGCTGTATCTGGCCGAGCGGCGCATCGAACGCGCGCAGGACCTGTTGCGCGCCACCAACATCACCGTGACCGAGGCGTGCATGCTGGTCGGGTACACCAGCCTGGGCTCGTTCAGCCGCAAATTCACCGAACTGGTGGGGATGACGCCGTCGGCCTATCAGGCGAAATTCGCGGCGGACGGAGTCCCGCGCATTCCGGGGTGTTATGTGTTCATGCACGGGCTCTCCGATCGGAAACCGCCGGAGCCCGCGCCCGATCCCGGTGGCGCAATTTCGGAGAAGCCGGCGGGCGCCGCGGGCTCATAGCCTGAGCTCATGACGACCATCACCAACGTATCGCTGGTCACCGTGTATGTGACCGATCAGTCCGCGGCCAAGCAGTGGTACATCGACAAGCTGGGCTTCGTGGAAACCGCCGATATCTCCATGGGCGACAACGGTTTCCGCTGGGTCACCGTGGCCCAACCGGATCACCCCGAACTCGAGGTGACGCTGATGGTGCCGGGGCCGCCGCTCGACGAGACGATGGCCGAGGCGATCCGCCGCTCACTCGGCAACGGCACCATGGGCGCGCTGGGACTGCGCACCGAGGACTGCCAGAAGGCCTACGAGGAGCTCACCGCCAAGGGCGTCGACTTCGTGCAGCCGCCCGCCGAGCGCCCGTACGGCGTGGAAGCGGTGATGCGCGACAACTCCGGAAATTGGCTCGTCCTGGTCGAACAGCGTGAATTCGACGGCGGCGCTTTCGGTCCGGGGGCGCAGTAGCCGATCGTGCGGCGGGTGCGAGCGGCCGCGCTGCTCGCACCCACTTTCCGCGATGTGCCGGATCTATGTCCCGGATTTGGCGGCGAAGTATTGCTCGACGAATTTGCGCTCGCTGTTCACCACCCGGTGCTGCAACTGTTCGGCCAGTGGCTCGATGGCCCCGCCGACCAGCGGCACCTTCACCTTCACGCTGCCGCTGACCTCCAGTTCGGAGCCGGTGCCCGCGGCCCGCAGCAGGTATTTGCCGGTCATCTCGGAGGAGATGCCCGAGGAGGTCGCCGAGAAGGTGCCCGCGGCGGAATTGCCCTCCAGCGGACCCCAGTCGTCGGTGCGTTCGAGCACCAGCTCGGCCTTGAGCACCTTGCGGACGATGGCTGGAACCTTATCCTGGCGGGCCGTCTCGGTCATGCGCAGATGGATGGTGCCGGGCCCGTTCGGATGCGCCAGTTCGATGGTCGCGGTCTGTGCGCCCTCGAAGCGGGCCTGCCAGAATTCGTCGCTGGTGAGCGCCCGGTGCAATTCCTCGACCGGGACGGTGTATGACACGGTGAAGCGGAAGTTTCGGGACATGAGCGCACACGCTATCGGAAGCATGCAATAGCCTGTTGCGGTGTCGGAAACCACCGAGTCTGCTGCGCGCGAGCACCGAGCCGTTGCCGGTTCGCCTCGGCTGCGCCGGACCCGGATCACCCTCGTGGTGATCGCCACCGCGGTGAGCGTGCTGGCCGTACTGCTGGTGCTGGCGGCCTGGCGCGACGACATGTTGATCAGCTCCGACAAGGGCGTGACCAGCGCGGAAGTATTGTCGGCGGGCCGGCTGCGCTCCGCGGTCACCTACGTGACGCCGGACGGTGTCACACACAATCCGAAGGTGGGGGTGCTGTATCCCACCAAACTCACCGCCGGTGAGCGGATCAATGTCGAATACAGCCGCAGCGATCCGGAATTGGTCCGGGTCGCCGGGCGCGACGCCCGGGTCGCGGTCATTCCGGCGCTGTCGGTGATCGTGGTGGTGTGGGTGGTGGCGCTGCCGGTGCTGCTGGTGGTGCGCCGCTTCGAGCGCCGTTCGGTGCGCACCTCCGGCTAGCTGTTCGCCCGAACTTCGCACATCCGTCACATGGGTGTGGTGTCCTGGCGTGCCGCGCATTGCACACTGCAGGTGTGCGTGTAGCGATCGTCTCCGAATCGTTTCTGCCGAATATGAACGGTGTCGTGAACTCCGTGCTGCAGGTCCTGGCCCACCTGGACCGCAACGGACACGATGCGCTCGTCATCGCCCCGGACACTCCCCGCGGCCAGGCCGCGGCACCTCGCTCGTACGGCCGCTTTCCGGTGATCCGGGTGCCGGCGGTCATGGTGCCCCGGGTCAGTTCACTCCCGGTGGGCCTGCCGCAACCGCTGCTGACCTCGGCGATCGAGGACTTCGATGCCGATGTGGTGCATCTGGCCTCGCCGTTTCTGCTCGGTGCGGGCGGTGCGGCGGCCGCCTTGCGCCTGGATCTGCCGGCCGTGGCCGTGTATCAGACCGATGTCGCCGGATTCGCGGCCAGCTACGGATTGGGCGCGGCACACCGGGCGGCGTGGGCGTGGACGCGGCGCATCCACAATCGCGCGGCGCGCACCCTGGCGCCCTCGACAGCGGCGATGGACGACCTCGAGCGGCACGGCATCGCCCGCGTGCAACGCTGGGCCCGTGGCGTGGATGCCGTGCGGTTCACACCCGGCGCACGCGACGCCGACGTGCACGCGCGGTGGGCGGACGGCGACCGCCTGGTGGTCGGATTCGTCGGCCGGTTGGCGCCGGAGAAACATGTCGAACGTCTCGCCGCGCTGGCGAACGATCCCGATATCCGGCTGGTCGTGGTCGGCGACGGACCGGAGCGGGCGCATCTGCAACGCCTGCTGCCGACGGCCGTCTTCACCGGCGAACTCGGCGGCGCCGAACTCGCCCAGGCCTATGCGAGCCTGGACCTGATGGTTCACCCGGGCGAGCACGAGACCTTCTGCCAGGGCGTGCAGGAGGCGCTGGCCTGCGGCACTCCTGTGATCGGACCCGATGCCGGCGGTCCGCGCGATCTGATCGCCCACTGCCGCAACGGATATCTGCTTCCCGTCGACCGCTTCGCGGAACTGCTGCCGAGTGCGGTTGCGGCGCTTCGTGATCCGGCGTTGCGAGCCCGATTCGCCGGCGCGGCACGCAAATCGGTGCTGCACCGCACTTGGCCCGCGATCTGCACCGAGTTGATGGGGCACTATCACGAGGTGATCGGCGGGCAGGAAGCTCTGCACCGCAGCGCGTGAAGCGCCGTATCGCAGGCGATCCCGAGACGACCCGGCGCGCCCGACGGTTCAGGCTGCCTTCCGGAGCAGACGGTCGATGACCCCTCGCGCCATGGCCACGCTGTCGTCGTCGCCGAGGCGCAACGCGACGTTGACGGCATTCAGGACGGCCGCGACCTCGAAGCCGGCCGCCTCGGGATCCACGTCGGCGATCTCGCCGGCGTCGACCGCGCGCCGGAACTGCGCTGCCAGAATGGCGACCCAGTCGCGCTGCTGTTCGCGCAATGCGTCGCGGACCGGCCCCGGCCGGCTGTCGAAGATAGGCAGATTCGCGCCCAAGAAGCATCCGCCGGGAAATACCGGGCGCTCGACATAGTCGATCCATCGGTCGACGAGGGCGCGAAGCCGCGCGATGCCCGCCGGGGCGTCCCGCGCCGGGCGGACGACGGTCTCCACGAACACCTCCCGCGCCGCGTCGACGGTCGCGAGTTGCAGCTTCTCCTTGGTTCGGAACAGGGTCTGGATGCCGGCCTTGCTGACCTCGAGATCCTCGGCCAACCGGCCGAAACTCAGCCCGTCGAGTCCGTCCACCGAGGCGATCTCGATCGCACGGCGGGTCACCGCGCGGCGCGAGCGCGCACCGCGGCGTAGCCGCTGATCGGCACTTTCCGCTGTCTCGCGCTCCTCGGATACGACCATACGGTCGATCGTATGTCACCGATCGCCGCGAATCGACCTATTGCATTAAACATACGGTCGACCGTATTCTTTCGACCACATCGGCGCTCGACGGCACCGCCGATGGTGACGAGAAGGGATGCCTGATGGATGGCGTAACAGCCGAACAGTCCGTGACCGCGGACGAATCCACGCCGGTCCGGGACCGTTCGACGGCGATCGTGTGGATCCTGTGTTCGGCCGCGTTCGTGGCGATGCTCGACGTCTTCGTGGTGAACGTGGCCTTCACGAAGATCGGCGAGTCCTACCGGGGATCGTCACTGGCCGATGTGAGCTGGGTGCTCAACGGCTATGCGATCGTCTACGCGGCCCAGTTGATTCCGGCGGGCCGATTCTCCGATCGTTTCGGCCGCAAGGCCGGATTCCTTTCCGGCCTCGGTCTTTTCACCGCGGCGAGCGTGGCCTGTGCCGCGGCTCCGACGCTGTGGGCGCTGGTGGCGTTCCGGCTGCTGCAGGCGGTGGGCGCCGCGGCCCTGACACCGGCCGGTCTGGGGTTGCTGCTCACGGTGCTGCCGCCGGCGCGGGTGCCGGGCGCGGTGAAGATCTGGGCCACGACGAGTTCGTTCGCCGCGGCCTGCGGCCCGGTGGTCGGCGGAGCGCTGGTCGAGATCTCCTGGCGCTGGGTCTTTCTGATCAATCTGCCGGTGGGTGTGGTGACCGGGCTCGCGGCCGTATGGCTGGTGCCGAATCTCGCGCAGCGCACCTCCGCCCGCGTGCCCGATCTGCTCGGGGTGGTGGCGTTGATCGTGGCGATCGGGGCGCTGTCGCTGGCGCTGGTCGAAAGCGATGCGTGGACCGGTGGCGCGACGTGGACGGCATCGGCCGTGGCGGTGCTCGGCGCGGTCCTGTTCGTGCTGCGGATGCGCCGGCATCCGGATCCGGTGGTGCCGCCGGACCTGTTCCGGGTGCCGACGTTCGCCTGGGCCAACGCCACCGTGCTGGCCTTCTGCACGGCATTCGGGGCGTGGTTCCTGAGCATCACGCTGTGGCTCGAGAACGCGGCCCGTTTCGGCACGATCGAAACCGGGCTCGCCATCGTCCCCGGCCCGATCATGGTGCCGATCTTCGCCGCCGTAAGCCAGCGACTGATCCGGCGGATACCGGCGGGAGTCGTTGTGGCCCTGGGCAATGCGCTGTTCGCGGCCGGCGTCCTGCTGGTGCTGTTCACAGCCGCCACTCCGGTGCAGTACGCGACCGCGGTTCTGCCGGGGTGGGTGATCTCCGGCATCGGAATCGGTCTCGCCCTGCCCACGATGATCGCCTCCGCCGCCGTCGATCTGCCGCCGGAACGGTCGGCCACCGGCAGCGCCGTGGTGAACACCGCCCGCCAACTCGGCTACGTCCTGGGCGTCGCGGTGCTGATCGCGCTGCTCGGATCGCTCGACACCACCGACCGGATGGTGACCGCTTTCCGGCACGGCTGGCTGTTCATCGCGGTCGTAGCCGTCGTCGACGTGGCAACGGCATTCGGGATCACGCCTCGTGCCCGTCGCTCGAAATGAAGCAGGTCATCATGTCGAATCCCCCGATCACCTCCGCGGCCACGGCCGAGGAATCCGATCCGCTCTGCCTCTCCGAGACCACCGCGGCCGCATTGCTGTTCGATGTGCCGTGGCGACGATTCGCCGTGGCCGGCGACAGTCTGTCGGCCGGCGTCGGCGATCCCACGCCGGGCTACTCGAACGCGGGCTGGCCCGAGCGACTCGTGAAAGTACTGCGGCGCGTACGCCCGGACCTGCGCTATCTCTGTACCGCGAAGGTCGGGGCCACCACGGCGCAGACCTCGGCCCGCCAACTCGACCGCATCGGGGACTTCCGTCCGGACCTGCTGCATCTGCCCTGCGGTCCGAACGACATCACGCGGCGCGATCCCGACTTCGACGAGATCGACACAGCGATGCGGCGAATGTACGACGTCGCGGCGGGCACCGGCGCCCTGCTGACGACGTTCACTCTCGCAAGCGCCTATGTCGTACCGGCGTTTCCGGACTGGCCAGAGCGAATTCGCACCATGAACGACCTCACCCGCCGAATCGCCGCCGACTACGGGGCGGTCGTCGTCGACATGTGGGATCACCCGGTCAACGATCGCGACAACCTGCTCAGCGCGGATCGCATCCACTTCTCGACCTCCGGTCAGGCGGTGCTGGCGACCGAGATGGTCAAGCATCTGACCTACGCACTGTCGAGCCGGAGGATCGAATAGCGCAGGCGCCCAATCCTCCCCGTGATCGCGCACCGGCCCGCGTCCCTGCCCCGGGCGGCGGACGCTAGGGTCACTTCCGTGGCGAAGACAGAGTCGTTTCGGGCCTCGTTGGACAAGCAACCGCATGAGGTCGCGTCCATGTTCGACGGGGTCGCGAAGCGGTACGACCTGACCAATACGGTGCTCACCGGCGGGCAGGACCGCTATTGGCGCTGGGCCACCCGCCGGGCGCTGGCCCTGCGGCCCGGGGAACGGGTGCTGGACCTGGCGGCCGGAACCGGCGTCTCCACCGCCGAATTCGCGAAGTCGGGCGCTTGGTGCCTGGCCGTGGACTTCTCCAAGGGCATGTTGGAGGCGGGGCGGTTCCGCCGGGTGCCGATGGTGAACGGCGACGCCACCGCCCTGCCGTTCGCCGACGACTCCTTCGATGCGGTCGCCATCTCCTACGGCCTGCGCAACGTCTCCGAACCGGACGCCGCCCTGCGCGAGATGCTGCGCGTCACCAAACCGGGCGGACGCCTGGTCGTGGCGGAGTTCTCCACCCCGGTCTTCGGGCCGTTCCGCACGATCTACATGGAATACCTGATGAAGGTGCTGCCGAAGGTCGCCGAGGCCGTCAGCAGCAATCCGGACGCCTACGTCTACCTGGCCGAATCGATCCGGGCGTGGCCCAATCAGCGGCAGTTGGCGATGCGGATCGCCGATGCCGGCTGGTCGTCGGTGCAGTGGCGCAATCTGACCGGCGGCATCGTCGCACTGCATCGCGGTTACAAATTGGGGTGAAGTAGCTCACCGCACGCCGTGGTCTCGCCCGCGGAAACGGCGCCCGACCGGGCGTGAACCGGAAATCTCACCGTGCAGATGCCGAAGTGGTGAGGATTTTCGTCATCTGCCGATAACGTTCGGTAAATCCGTCGCAACGGCGGCTCGCCATCATCGGGGATGTGTCGAGCGCCGAGAACTCCACGAGCACCGTCCGGACCGCGTGCTCCTACTGCGGCGTGGGCTGCGGCATCACGGTGCAGACCGAGCGGAACGCCGCCGGCGCACCCGTCATCGCGAAGGTGAGCGGCGACAAACTGCATCCGGTCAACTCTGGGCGGCTGTGCACCAAAGGCGCCACCCACCTCGAATTGATGCGTGCGCCCGGGCGGATGACGACCGCCCTGCACCGGCCCCAGCGCGGACGGGAACCGGTCGAACTGGCCGTCGAGGAGGCCGTGCGGCAGGCGGCACAGCGGTTGCGCGCGATCGTCGACGAATACGGTCCCGATGCCGTCGCGCTCTACGTCTCCGGGCAGATGTCGCTGGAAGCGCAGTATCTGGCGAACAAACTCGCAAAGGGCTACCTGCGCACGATCAATATCGAATCCAATTCACGGCTGTGCATGGCCGGCGCGGGCACCGGATACAAACAATCGCTGGGCGCCGACGGCCCGCCGGGTTCCTACGACGACCTCGACCGTGCCGATCTGTTCTTCGTGATCGGCTCGAATATGGCCGACTGTCATCCGATTCTGTTCCTGCGCATGGCCGATCGGCTCAAGGCCGGGGCCAAACTGATCGTGGTGGATCCGCGGCGGACCGACACCGCCGCCCGGGCCGATCTCTTCCTGCAGATCAGACCCGGCACCGATCTGGCGCTGCTGAACGGATTGCTGCACCTGCTGGTCGGCAACGGCGATATCGACACCGAATTCATCGCCGCGCACACCGAGGGCTGGGAGGCGATGCCGCAGTTTCTCGCCGACTATCCACCGGACCGCGTCGCCGAGATCACCGGACTGGCCGAGGACGATATTCGCACCGCCGCCGCGTGGATCGGCGCGGCCGATGACTGGATGACGCTGTGGACGATGGGACTCAATCAGTCCACCCACGGCACGTGGAATACCAATGCCGTCTGCAATCTGCATCTGGCCACCGGCGCCATCTGCCGGCCCGGCAGCGGTCCGTTCTCGCTGACCGGGCAGCCGAATGCCATGGGCGGGCGGGAAATGGGCTACATGGGTCCGGGTTTGCCCGGCCAGCGCAGTACCCTTGTGGAGGCCGACCGCCGCTTCGTCGAAACCGCATGGCACCTGCCGCCCGGCACGATTCGCGCCGAATCCGGACGCGGCACGATCGAGATGTTCCGGGAACTGGCCGAGGGAACCATCAAGGCGTGCTGGATCATCTGCAGTAATCCGGTGGCCTCGGTGGCGAATCGCAAAACCGTCATCGCCGGTCTGGAGGCGGCGGAATTGGTGATCATCCAGGACGCCTATCTCGACACCGCGACCAATGCCTATGCCGATCTGCTGCTGCCGGCGGCGCTGTGGGCCGAATCCGACGGCGTGATGGTCAATTCCGAACGCACGGCCACCCTCCTGCAGCATTCGGTGGATCCGCTCTGCGAGGCACTGCCGGATTGGGAATGGATCGCTCGGATCGCGACGGCGATGGGCTTCGACGGATTCGACTACCGCTCCAGCGCCGAGATCTTCGACGAAATCCGTGGCTTCGCGAATCCGGCGACCGGATACGACCTGAGCGGAATGAGTTACGCCGCACTGCGCGAGGGGCCGATGCAGTGGCCCTGTGCCGATTCCGCGCAGCGCCGCAATCCGATTCGCTATCGCACCGGCGATGCGGGTGTGCCGGCCTTTCCCACCGCGAGCGGCCGCGCCGTGTTCTGGCCGCGGCCGCATATGGCGGCCGCCGAAATGCCCGACGACGACTATCCCTTCGTCCTGAACACCGGTCGCGTCCAGCATCAATGGCACACGATGACCAAAACCGGCCGGGTCGCGAAGTTGAACAAATTGAATCCGGCGCCGTTTCTCGAAGTGCATCCCGACGATGCGCGCGCGCTGGATGTGCGTCCCGGCGACCAGATCGACATCGCTTCTCGCCGTGGCCGAGCCGTGCTGCCGGTACGGATCACCGATCGGGTGCGACCGGGTTCGTGTTTCGCACCGTTCCACTGGAACGACGAGCAGGGCGAATATCTGACGATCAATGCCGTGACCAACGATGCCGTGGATCCGGATTCGCTACAGCCGGAATTCAAGGTGTGCGCGGTGACGCTGCGACGCGTCGGCCCCGCACGGGAGACCCGCGACGGCATCGACGAGGACAACCGGGGCGGCGCCGAACCGGACCACGGTGTCGACGCCGCGGGCGGCAGCCCGATCACATCCGGCGGCGCGCCGGCATCGCATCCACTCGCCGCCATGCTGGGACTCGATTCCGCGCCCGCGCCCATGCTCAGCGAGGCGGAGCGGATCTATCTGGGCGGGTATCTGGCCGCGCTGCAATCGCTCCCGGTTCAGGGGCAGCCCGTCCTCCCGGAATCGGCGCCGCTGTCCGACCGCAGCCGCTGGTGGATCGACGGGCTGCTGGCGGGGATGTACTCGCGGGCGGCGGGCTCCCCGCCCGGCGCCACAGTGGCAGCGTCCTCACCCGCGGCGCCGGCCGGTCCACAGCAACGGCCGGTGACCGTGCTGTGGGCTTCCCAGACCGGTACCGCCGAAGAATTGGCCGCGACGGTGGCGGCGGCGCTCGCCGAACACGGGCACGCGCCCCGGCTGGTCGAGATGAACGCGTGCGATCTGCCCGAGCTGACCGGTGACGTACTGCTCGTCACCAGCACCTTCGGCGACGGCGGCCCACCGGACAATGCCGCCGACTTCTGGGACCGGCTGCAGGACAGTGGGATTCGGTTCAACGATCTGCGGTACGGCATCTTCGCCCTCGGCGACTCCTCCTACGACGATTTCTGCGGTTACGGCCGCAAGGTGGATCGGCTGCTGTCCGAACGGGGCGGTGTCCGCTTGCTGGATCGCGTCGACAGCGAACCGGATCACGATGATCTGTCGAACGAGTGGACCGCCGCGGTCCTCGCCGCGCTGGGTGACGGTCGTGGGAATGCGCCCACCCGCGACCATGGTGCGGGTGCGCCCAGCGGTAGCGGTGCGGCCGAGACGTCCGGCGGCTCCGGGGGTGTGGTGCCGTCCACCGGCGGCGGTCGTGCCGGCGCGCCCGCGGGGCTCGGTGTGCGCGTGCTCGACCGCGTCGAGGCCCGCTCCCCCGCGCCCACCCGCGCCCCCCGCTCGATCCCCGCGCCGTTCACCCGCAACGCTCCGGTCCTGGCCCCGCTGGTCCGCAACGAACTGCTGTCGCGGCCCGGATCCGGTAAGGAGGTGCGGCAGTTCGGTTTCGACCTGAGCGGTCTGGACGCCGGCTATGAGGTCGGCGACAGCCTCGGCATATGGCCCTCGAACGGGGTTGCCGCCGTCCGGAATTGGCTGGCGGCGACCGGGCTCGACGGCGCCCGGCCGGTGGAGATCGACGGCCGCGACGTGCCGCTGGAATCGGCACTGCGCACGCATTTCGACATCACCAAGATCAGTGGCGATCTGCTGTCCTTCATCGCCGCCCGCAATCCCGGTCAGCAGTTGGCGAAACTGCTGCGCCGCGACAACCGCAACGAACTGGACCGCTATCTGTGGGATCGCCATGCCGTCGACGTCCTGCGCGACTTTCCCGTGCGGGCCGATCTGGTGGAGTGGCTCTCGGTGCTGAAAAAGCTGCAACCGCGGCAATATTCGATTTCGTCGAGCCCGCTGGTGAGTCCGCGCGAGGTGCAGCTCACCGTCGGCGTGGTGCGCTACGGCGCGGCCGAGGACCCGCGCGGCGGAGTCTGCTCCACCTTCCTCGCCGACCGGGACGAAACCGGTGGCGTACCCGTATTCCTGCAGCGCGCACCGCATTTCCGGCCGCCGTTGGATCCGAACGCGCCGATGATCATGGTGGGCCCGGGCACCGGCATCGCGCCGTTCCGCGGCTTCCTGCACGAACGCCGCGCGCTGGGATGCCGCGGGCGCAACTGGTTGTTCTTCGGCGATCAGCACGCCCAGGACCACTTCTACTACCGCACCGAACTCGAGGACATGTTCCGCTCGGGCTTCCTCACCCGGCTCGACCTCGCCTTCTCGCGGGACCAGCGCGAACGGATCTACGTGCAGCACCGCATGATCGAGCACGGCGCGGAGCTGTGGGCGTGGTTGCGCGACGGCGCCCACCTGTACGTCTGCGGCGACGCCGCGCGCATGGCCCGCGACGTCGACGACGCCCTGCTGAAGATCGCCCGCATCCACGGCAACCTCGACGAGGATGCGGCGCTGGCCTTCAAGAAGCAGCTGACCGCGGAGAAGCGGTACGTGCGCGACGTGTACTGAGGCACCGGCTCACAGTTCGTCATAGAGCCGTGCGAGATGAGTGATCGAGCATGCTCACAGCGGCCGATACTTCCCGTTGCTGGGAATTCGGCTGCGAGTTGTGCAATGCCCGCATTGGCAGAATAGGTAACCGAAACGTGTGGTGACGAGGTGTCTGCGGAACTGTCGGCCGGGCCGCCACCGCGCAGGTGAGCGTTCGGCAGCGGATGAGCGAGGACAGATGGTTGAAATCCACCCCAACGTGCGAATCGCGCTCGAGCTGAACCGAGAGCTGGGGAACCGCATCGCCGAAATGGGTGAGCGGGCGGACCGGATCGTGGCCCGCCGTCCTTCCCCGAGCGGACTGGTCATTCCCGAGGTGGATGCCCGCGGTCGATTGACCGACCTGTACCTGGCACCCGGAACCTGCGATCGGTTCGACAGTGGGCAACTGAGTGCCGAGATCATGGCCGCCATTGTCGAAAGCACCGAAGACGCACGACGGCAGCACGACAACGCGATGAATGATCCCGCCAATCTGCCGCGTCCCCTGGAAGAGATCGTTCGGGAATGGCAGGCCGGTACTACGCCGGACCAACCGCTTCCCGATTTCGGGAAGCGGGAGGGATAAGTCCGGGATCCGGGGGAGGGACTGGCTGAGCATGTCCGACTACCTCTACATCGAGCCTGACCAACTGCGTGAGATGGCTAGACAACACGAGCAGTGGGCCGAGTCGCTCCATAAGTGGGGTGAAATCCCGGAGGGGTGGCTCAAACGCTTCCAGTCGGAGTACGGCACCATCGCCGACCCGGTCCGGCACGAACTGAACACCTACTACCAGAATCGGCACGAGAAGGCCGAATTCCTGGTCCGTAAGCATCTGCGGACCCGAGATGAACTGCTCGCCACGGCGGCGGCGCTCGAAGAGGCTGAGCACCAGGGTGGAGGCGATATCAATCGCGTCGGTGGTGGTGGTGCGCCCGCCGGAACGGAGCCTGCCCAGCCCGGACCGACAGGTCCGACGGGGCCGGGACGGGACGTGCCAGGTCGACCTGGCATACCCCCGGAGTCCGAGAGTCCGGTACGCCCCGGACGGCCTCCGGCCACTGTCTCCGACATTCCGGCAAGGGACACAAACGAACGTTCCGGCCCTGTCGACCCGGTACCCGCCGCCGCAGCGGCACAGACCTCTGGTGCGGTTCCCCCGGCAGCAATGAGTGGGGCACCCGCTGGAGCTGTGATGCCGGGCGTGAGTCTTCCTGTCGGTGATGTGGTTCCTCCGACCGGCGAAGTCGACCTGCGCGGCTCCCGGGTGGATGCGCCCGGCACGGTGGCTTGGGACTCCACGCCCACTGATTCCCAGGGCCCGCTCGGCACGGTGCCCGGCATATCGTCCGGGCCACCGGTAGGAGCGACAGGTGCCGTCGGCGGAATGGACGCAATCCAGCGCGGGACTTCGCCCACGCTTCCTAACGGGCTCGCCGCAGCGATCTCCGACGCCAAACGCCGACAGACTCTGCCGGCGGCAGGTGAGCCGGCAGTCGAGGACCTGGTGCTCGCCCGGACATTGCTCGCGGGTGTGCTTGCCGCGGTCGCTGGATCCGCGCCGGGGCTGGAATGGGCCGTCGCGCTTTCGCGAAACCCGCGCAGACCCGGTCGCCTGGTCATTGCTTTGACATCCAACGAGGGACGTGGCTGGCTACCTGCTGGCTTGTTCCTGCCCCCGGAGGTCATAATCCCGTGGCGCCACGACTCCATCCTCGGTACTGACGAGCAAAAGATCATCGGAGCCTTGGAAGGCAGCGCCGATCCATCCCGGATACTCTTCGAGTTCGGTTCGCTGGTTTCCCGTCACGCCGATATCCGATTCACCGCGTTGGCATCCTCCACAGCCGTCTCCGACGACATCCGCACGGCTCTCGGACGCGATGTCGGCGTTGCGGACCTGGTCACGTCCGAGGAGTCGGCTGTCGACCTCACCACGGCGGACGGAGTGCTGGTCGACCGACTCACATTGGCCGGCTCCGCTGAATCTCTCCAACTGGCGACCACGGTGCCCGAATGGGAAATTCGTGAGAGGTGCCTCGAGCTGGCGCGCGCAGCCGACCTGCGGCTCAGCGCGACAAGGCCGGTTGCGGATCGGGAAACCCTCGACCGACGCGCCTGGCGAGCGCAAATCTTGGATGCGCTCAGTACGGGTCGTCCTGTCCCGCCGATGTGGTGGGATCGGTTACGCGCTGTCGATGGACAGGAGACAGCCCTGCCGTGGCGGCGAACCGACCCGTCCGGCATTCCGATCGGCAGCTTTGTGGATCTACCTCCGACAGAACCATCGCGCACTGCGTTCTTCGAGCGCCGAGCAGACGAATTGCTGCTGTTGATCGCGTCGGGCCTGCCCGATCGGCAGAGACTGCGCGATGTGCTGTACAGCTACGGCCAGATAGCAGAGCACCCAGCGCTGGCTACGCCGACAGCGACCTCCATGGCACAGATCGGTGCAGCTGCCGCAATAGCGGAGTTCGGGATCAGTGGGCCTGAAGGATCGAATTCCCGGAATGCGAATTTCGCTGGGCTCGACGAAGTCTTCGCTCCCGGTATCGATTTTTCGAGCGCCCCGGCCGGGTCCGAGGGGTCTAACGAGCAGAGGAGGGCCTGATGGGCGATACGGACAACCTCACAGTTGATCAGGTGGAGAAGGTCAACAAGCTGGTCAAAGATATCAACGACCGGCACGACCGCACCTGGGCCAACGACTACTTCAGCTCCGAGGACGCCAAGAAATCTCTGGAAGATCTGAAGGGCTTGAATTCGGCCGAATTCAAGTACGCTTTCAATCAACTAAGTTCCGACACCAGAGAGGATATGGCCCGCAGTGATACTGGAGTAGACTGGGATTACCGCAAGGACAAAGACAAGGAAATCGCCGATATAGCCGATTCCCTGATGTCCGGAAAGCCGGACAAGGCCTTGCAGGACAAGCAGACTCGCGAAGACAAGCAAAAGGAAGACACCGATCCGAAGTTCTACGACCCGACGAAAGACAATGGCGACAAACCACCATCGAAATGGGGGGATGAAAAGGGGCACGAACCCATATCCCTACCTCGTCCCGATGGTTGCAGCAGGTCATTGGATCTACTTATCAAAGATGCCGAGTTCTCGATGCGGTGGGGATTCGACACCTTGGGAGTCGGGGATATCGAGGACAAGCTCGACTTCTCGAAAGTTTTCGACAGCACGCAGGTGACTACGTCGGACGGATGGGCGAAATCTGTCGACGACTACGAGGGTCTGAAGAGTTTACTGGACAAGCGTCAGACCGAATACGAAAAGGCGCATGCAGATGTCCAGGACAAAACGATGAACACCAAGATCGAGAATCTGAAGACATACAAGGCGCTACAAGACGTATACAATACTTTGAAGGAAAAGTTATCCTTCAATTACGAGGACGCCACTCATAAAAGAAAAGCTGTTGACGGCAAGATCTACTGGCATGGCGACGATGTAACCAAAGACAATGGCACGGTTGCATATGAAAAGGGTAAAGATGGTCTGTACCATCTCACTCCCAGCGCGGAGGATCGCTACCGTGTCGCCCTGACCACGGCGAAAGAGGACTGGTCGAAAAACTACGATGCTGCGATAAAAGAGATCGAGAAAAACGCCCTCAACATCCGCATGCATTCCGACCCACCGCCCAAGGACGGCGATGACGGCAACGGCGGTAAGCCGAAGCCGACTCCCACGCCAACACCCACCCCCACTCCGACGCCGACTCCTACACCGACGCCGACTCCCACAGCGGCCGATGCCACTCCCACCCCGCAAGACTTCAAGGACCTGTTCCCACAGGATATCGGGGCCGCAGGGGATCCGACTGCGGGAAACGATTCGACGTCGACCGACCCCACGCAAACCGACCTCACCGGTGGCGACCCGCAATCGACCGCCTCCACTGGAAAGACCGACGTCGCATCGGCTATTCAGCAGGCTATGGCCGATATCACCAATGGCGACGCATCCAGTGGCGCCACCCCGGCAGCACAGTCGAATCCGTTCACTCAGGCGTCGAATCCGATGACGAATCCGATGACCAACCCCATGACCAATCCGATGCTGAACCCCATGATGAACCCGATGATGAATCAGGCATCGGCGGATCAGAGCAACCCCTTCACGCAGATGGGCGGTCGGTCCGCTTCGGGCGACAGCGGTGCCGCGCGACAGGCGTCACCCGCGGCGGCGAGCTCCAACCCCATGCTCAATATCCCTGGCACGACCCAGCAGACGGCTGGTCCGGGTCATGTGTCTCCAATTTCCGCGACACAGGCCGCCGGCCCCGTGCCGACGCACTCGAATGTCGATATGAAGCTGCCGGACGGTAGCAACCAGGTGGTCCCGTCGACGGTCGCGGATGTCGTGAACAAAGAGCTGAACAACCCGAACGGCAGCAATGCCGATGCCGCTTACGGGACATTGCGCGGTCAAGAGACGCAAATCGATCCCTCTGCGGCGCACACCGGAGACATCGTGCGCTGGAACGGCGGCAGCGCGGTTATCGTCCGGGAAGGCCCGGACAATGCGTACATGATCGTCGACGGTCAGTTGAGGCCGCTGAACGTCAAGGACCCGAATCAGGACTACACGTTCTTCCATCCCGACGGCGCCGGATCGAACGACGGGCAACAGGCGCAAGGGAATTCGAGTGCGCAGGCCGTGGCTTTCTCGGCACCCGCAGCGCCGCCGAGTGGCGCCATGTCGACTACCGAAACGTGACCGAGGCGACTGCTGCGGCCGCCGGGAATTATCTCGTCGACGTGGCTGAGCGCCTGAACCTCGGATGTGACCCGGCGACCATCCGCGCCGTCTTCGCGCGGGCGTGCGGAGGACGGCTGGCGACGCGGATGCCGGACGGCCGTCGGGCAAGCGGGCTGACTATCGCCGGAACCCCGTTCGAAGTGAGCGTGGCGGGTGGTCGGGGGCGGTACTCGCCCGCGATTCGATACCTCACGGAAGCCGGGACGGACGAGGCGGTGTTCACCTCCCGGATCGACGTCCAACTGGCCGCGATCCGAGATCTTGTGGACTGGCTACCGAACGGCGGGCGGAAAGCCGCGGACGTGCTGTGCTCCTTCGTGACGACGTTGTACCCGGATCCAGCGCACGTCTCGCGGCGGCAACGTTCCGCCACCTGGACGGGTATCGTCCACCATTCCGCGGCGCCCAGTCAGCTCAATCGGCTCAAGGTGTACGGCACGCCCCCGATGGTGCCCAAGACGTTGGAAAGGCTCTACAGCGTGTTGCCGGGCTTCCGCGAACTGGTGTCGGTCCCCGCGAACGACAAGCATTTCCGTTACGGCATCGCTGCGATCGAATTTGATGAGGGCGGAGGTATCAGCCACAAGTTCTACCTGTCGTCCCGCTCCCGAGACACCGCCGTGCCGATGAAGCTGGTCCGGTACTTCGGCGAGCCGGCCTGGGAGGTGTTGTCCGAACTGGTCAGGTGCGGCGTCGATCCGGCCGGTCTGCACAACCATGACTTTTTCGTCTGCTGTTCGCGGGACAGCAGTGGAACCGAGTCGTTCACTCTTTCCGTCACTGCGCGGCGAGATGACGATCTGGCCCCGCTCGTGTCTGAATTGGCGTCCCGGCACCACGGCAGCACTTGTGCCGTCGATGCGCTTTCCCACGTCGCGAAATCGCAGGGAGCGAATTGGCGTTACACGGCTTTCGGTCTCGGCTTTTCGGCCGCTGGCGGCATCGATAAGCTCAATGTGTACGGGACCCCGACCTGGGATGCCGACAATCCCGGCCGGTGAAGAGGCTTTCGGCGAATGCCGATCTGTTACCTTCGCTCCGCGCTTCGTGCATTGGCGACTGCGTCATGACGCTCCGCAGCCACCCGAGCAAGCGGAACGTGAGCGTTGACGTGGTGCAGCCGGTGAGACGAACGCAAGTGGCCCAACCGATCCACATCGTCCCCGTAGAGCCGCTCCGCCGTCGCCGCCTCGAGCTCGGTGACGCCGTAAAGGTAAGGCCGCCCGCCTGATTCGCAACAATGCTGGAAGCACTCCCGCAGCGCCGAACGCGTCGCGTCGATGGCGGCAGGCGTCCGTTCCACCGATGTGTACAGGCCCACGCCGATCGATACGGGCGCGGCGCCGACGGGACCGAACGCGAACGCGGGCGCATCGTTCGGACGCCGGATGATCAGGACGTACACCATCGTCAGCGGGTCGTCGAGCAGCGATCGGTGGCCGATGCCCTCGACGGCCGCGAGCATCGAACTGAACTGGCCGGCAGGCACGACATAGTCGGCCCACAGTCGGACCCGGTCGGCCGGCGGCGTTTCGGCGCTCACCGGATGGCCGGCAAAGGTGAGATCCGATGTGATCTCACAGTTGCCGGCGGCGCAATCGGTGCGCTCGCCATGCCATCCCACCGTGGCGGAAATCCTGCCTCGCCGCATCGCTGCCCAGTAGACGTCGACGTCATCGCGCTGCGCGACTCGCTCGGCGTGATCAGCAAGTTCCGCCAGGGAGGCGTGCTCGACGCGATGCAGGTGGGTACGACTGCGATACCCGACCGTGCGCAGGACCACCCGCTCGATCAATCCCACGGTGCCCAGTCCGCCGAGGGCGAACCGGAACAGCTCCGGATTATCGGTTCGCGAGCACCAGCGACTGATGCCCATCCCATCGATCAGCTGAATCCGCTCGACATGATCGATCTGCATGCCGTGACGCACCGAGTCGGCCCCGACCCCGCCCACCGACAGCGTGCCGCCCACCGACATGTGTAAGTAGTTGGGCAGGACCGGGATCGCCCTCCCCCGGCCATTGAGGTGCCGCTCCAGCCCGTACCAGCTCATTCCGGCCGGGACCTCGAACAATCCGTCCCCGAGATCGCGAAGTTGCCGCGCTGCGGTGTCGGGCTCGTAGGTGACCAGGAGTTCGGCCTCGGAGACGGTTTGCCCGTCGCACGAGTGTCCTGAACCTCGCAGCGTCAGTGGGCGCCCCGAGCCGAGCAGGGCAGCGGGAAACGCGGCGGGCATTCGATGAACCGCGCGGGGCGCGGCGTGCCGCAAGCCGCCGAAGTCGGTGGTGAAATCGCCGATGGGAACCTCGCTGTGTGCGTCGCGCTGATCGTTGCATTGCGCCGGAATTCAGTATGGGCGTTCCCACCGGCGGGAAGAATTCCGCCGATCGTCGAGGACCTACACCGCCGGCGGGTTGAGGCGGGCGAAATCCGGGAGTCGGTAGTACGGGTAGTACGGGTACGGCGGGGTGACGGCACTGACCTTGTCCAGACGGGCCAGTTGCTCGGGGTCGAGCTGCCAGCCGACCGCGCCGAGGTTCTGACGCAGCTGTTCCTCGTTGCGGGCGCCGACGATGACCGTCGCGACGGTCGGGCGGGAGAGCAGCCAGTTCAGGGCGATCTGCGGGACGGATTTCCCGGTTTCGGCGGCGAGTTCGTCGAGGACGTCCACGACGTCGTAGAGCAGTTCGTCGTTCACCGGCGGTCCGGCCTCGGCGGTGCGGTGCAGCCGGCTGCCCGCCGGAAGTGGTTGTCCGCGCCGGATTTTGCCGGTCAGCCGGCCCCAGCCCAGCGGGCTCCACACCATCGCGCCGACGCCTTGATCACGGCCGAGCGGCATCAGCTCCCACTCGTAGTCGCGGCCGACGAGCGAGTAGTAGACCTGATGGGCGACGTATCGCGGATGGCCGCCCCGGTCGGCCGCCGCCAGCGATTTCATGAGCTGCCAGCCCGCGAAATTCGAGGCGCCCAGGTAGCGGATCTTCCCGGCGCGCACCAGATCAGCGAGGGTGTCGTGCACCTCCTCGACCGGCGTCGCGGCGTCGAAGGCGTGCAGCTGGAACAGATCGATGTAGTCGGTGCCGAGCCGGCGCAGCGCGGTATCGACGGCCGTGATGAGCCGGGAACGTCCCGATCCCGCCTCGGCGGCTCCGGGCCCGGTGGGCAGGCCCGCCTTGGTGGACAGCAGAACTCGATCCCGGCGGCCGCGAATCGCCTGGCCCAGAATCTCTTCCGAGGCGCCGTCGGAGTACACGTCCGCGGTGTCGAACATCGTGACGCCGGCCTCCAGCGCCACATCGACCATCCGGCGCGCCTGCTGGGCGTCGGTATCGCCCCACGCGCCGAACAGTTCACCGCGGCCACCGAAGGTGCCCGCCCCGAAGCTGAGAGCCGGAACGAGCAGACCCGAGGCACCCAGTCGACGATAGTCCATGATCAACCCCTAACGGAACTGAAGTTTCATTAACACCGGAGACGATACACTCGATCGGACGCTAATGAAACTGGAGGACCGTTATGAGCTCGGACACCGCCGCACCCGGCTCGGTGCGCCCGGGGGGTCGCACGGCCCGCGTCCGTGAGTCCGTCCTGCGCGCGGCCGGGGATCTGCTGGCCGAACGCGGCTTCGCCGAACTCGATCTCGCCGAGGTGGCGGCCCGCGCGGAGGTCGGCAAGACCACCGTCTACCGTCGCTGGCGCACCCCGGCCGGGCTGGTGGCGGACCTGCTCACCGACATGGCGGAAACCTCACTGCCGCATGCCGACACCGGATCGCTGCGCGGCGACCTCACCGCCAATGCGCGCCTCGTCGCGCGCACCCTGACCGATCCACGTCAGGGGCCACTGTTCAAAGCACTTGTGGCCGCGGCCATCTGCGATCCCGAAACCACCGCAGCCCTGCACCGGTTCTACGACGTGCGGATCACCGAATGGGAGCCGTGCGTCGCGGCCGCGATCGAACGGGGCGAACTCTCCCCCGGAACCGATACGCGCGCAGTGGTTTCCGCCGTCTCCGCCCCGCTGTACTACCGCTTCCTGATCTCCGGCGACCCGATCGACGACGCGGTGGCGGTGACCGCCGCCGACGCCGCGGCGGCAGCGGCCACCGCAGGCCTGTTCACCCGGTGAGCTCAGGCCTGCCGGTACGGGTCGCGGCCGGTCAGGCCGAGCAGGCGCTCCCAGTCCGACGCGTCGGCCGGGACCTCGATCACCGGGCCGAACAGACCCGGAACGCCGTCGCGCGGCGTATCGCGAAACTGCTCGAGCAGCACCGCCACATCCTTGTCGGCGGGCTCGAAGCGGCGGCCAGTGGCGCGGGCCAGATCCCAGCTGTGCATCACGACCTCGTTCAGGGCGAATCCGGCCATCGCGGGCGCGGGGGCGGTGACGCCGCCGACCTCGGTATCGCCCTCCCAGGCGGCCGGGTCGCGCCACGCCTCGGCGAGGGCTTTCAACTGCGTGGTGATCAGCTCGCCCCAACCGCCGGGCAGATCGGCATCCGGCGCCTGCTCCGGCGGCGCGGAACGACCGATGCCCTCCTTGGTGGCGCCCTGCCGGAACGCCTCGCTGAAGCCGATGGTGTGGAACAGCAGATCTCGCACGGTGACGCCCGGGCTCGGGGTCGCCGCGGGCAGATCCTCCGCGCCGATGCCGCTGACGATCTCGACCATCGCATCGGTGGCGCTCTCCAGATCGAAGTGGGGTGTCGCCATGTGATCCTCCTCCGAATACGGCCTGTACCGGCACAGGCACCCACAGAAGGGACGGGGCGAGCCGCCGGAATTCATCGGTGACAGCGCGCGAGCGGGTTGCCAGCCGGAGCGGGTGAGGGCATCCTCGACAGTGCCGGATCGCCGTATCCGACATGTCGGACCCCCAGCGGAAGGGAGCAACCGATGACCGATCCCACCATCGACACCACCTCCGTGGACATGGTTCCGGAGGCCGATCAGCTGGAGCAGAGCCTCGAGGTCGCTCCGGAGGAATCCGAAGTCGATCTGCCCGTGGCCACGGCCGACCGCGAAGCCGCCGAGGCCGACCTCATCGAGCAGTCGATTCCCGTGCCGCTCGACGACGAATACGACGAGCCCGAGGCCGAATACTGACCTATTCGATGCCGGCGCGCACCGCGGCATGCAACTCGCGCAGGCTGGATCGCTCGGTCGCGACCTCCAGCACGCGAATGCCGTGGGCGTGCCCGGTCAGTTCCACCGCCAGCTCGGCCGGATCGACCTGCCGATGCGGAATCCGGTAGGCGGCGCACAGCGCTGCCAGATCCATCCCGTGCGGAGTGCCGAAAATGCGCTCGAAGACGCCGGCGTACTGCGGATCACCCTGTTCGAGCAGTTCGAAGATGCCGCCGCCGTCGTCGTTGGCGACCACGATGGTGAGATCCGCCGGACGCGGCTCCCCCGGGCCGATCAGCAGGCCGGAGGCATCGTGCAGGAAGGTCAGGTCGCCGATCAGCGCGAAGGTCCGGCCGGGATGACTCAACGCCGCGCCGACCGCGCTGGACACCGTGCCGTCGATACCGGCCACACCGCGGTTGGACAGCACCTTCACCCCGGGATGGGGATGCGACACCAGCGCCGCGTCCCGCACCGGATTCGAGGCGCCGAGCAGTAGCTGGTCCCCCTCGCGCAGGGCGTCCATCACCACGGCGGCCACATGCAGGCCGGTCGGCTTGGGATGGCGGGCCAGTTCGGTCCGGATCGCGCGGCAGGCCATCGCGTCGAGTTCGCGGCACTGCTCGAGCCATTCCGGACGCGGCGCCCCGGAGGTGACCGCGCGGGTGCCGGTGCCGACGACATTGCCGGAGACATCGGGCCAGCGCGGGCCGGTGGTCAGGGCGAAGACGGTGACATCCGGATCGGCCAGCACCTTCGACACCTGCCGATGCAGCGTGGGCCGGCCGGTGATGATCGCCTGCCGCGGCTTCAGCAACGGCAGGGCCAGCGGATGCAGGGCCGGGCCGGGCATCGCGGCGGTGGGCTCGGCGACCGTGGGCAGTTGCGCCAGCTCGGCGCGATAGCCCGCGCCGTGACCGGAGATGACGACGGTATCGGGCGTCAGATCGATCTCCAGCGGGACGTCCAGGGTCGCGTACCGGGTCTCGGTCCACGGCGCGTCGCCGATGCGTCCAGCCGGAATCGGCTCGCCCGCAACGGCATCGGGGACCAGCGGTTCCCGCAGCGGGATGTCGAAGTGCACGGGCCCGGCGTTGCCGGACCGGGTGCCGCGCGCGGCGGCCAGGACGCGGCAGACCGCGGCCCGCCACACGCTGTTCTGGCTGCGGTAATCCGGTTCCTCCTCGGCCAGGCCCAGGCTGATCGCGGCACGCACCTGACTACCGAACAGGCCGAACTGCTCGACGGTCTGATTGGCGCCGCTGCCCAGCATCTCGTAGGGACGGTTGGCGCTGAGCACGATCAGCGGCTGCCGGGCGTAGTTCGCCTCCAGCACCGCGGGCCCGAGGTTGGCCACCGCGGTTCCCGAGGTCATCACCACCGGCACGGGTGCCCCGGTGGACACCGCCATGCCGACCGCGAGGAATCCGGCGGTCCGCTCGTCGATGCGCATATGCAGTCGCAGCCGCCCCGCCGCATCGGCCGCCTGCAGCGCGAAGGCCAGCGGCGCGTTGCGCGAGCCCGGGCACAGTACGACATCGCGCACACCCCCGCGCACCAGCTCGTCCACCACGACCTGGGCCTGTGCTGTCGATGGATTCACACTCTCAGACTGTCAGACCTTCCGGCTGGAGGGGACGTCGACCCGCTCACACTCCGTTCATCGAGTTAGGTTTCGCTAACCCGATCTCCATGGCCGAGCGGTTCGGGAAGTCGGCGCCGGGCTGATCGAGCCGGCCGCGGCCCCCCGCCGTCCGGCATCCGGGGATCACACTCCATCCGGATGCCGAACGACGGGGTCGCAGAACCGCAACTCAGCCGGCGTGCCGCTGGACCAGGTCGCCGACGCGCGGGAGCGCCTCGACCACATGCTTTTTCGCCGACGAACGCAGCGACGAGTACGCCTTCTTCAGCGCCGGACGCGACGAGGCCTCGGCACGAGCGTCGGTCACCGCGAGCAGCGACTCGGCAACCTCGTCGGAGTTGGCGACCAGCAGATCGGCAAACGAGCCGCTACCCGCCGCCTGGTACTGAGCCCAGTACGGTTCCAGTCGCTCGACGAACTTGGGTGCGAACGACTCCAGCGCGTCCGAGACGATGGTCGGGCTGACCTTCTTCACCGCGGCGTAGCCGCCCTTCACGGCCAGGCCCGATGCACCCCCCTTATCCGACACCTCCGCATCCAGAACCTCCTGGGCGTCGGCCAGGAAGGCCGGGCGTTTGGCGTCATCGAGCAGGGATTCAGACAGTGCTGCAACCACTTTCAGGTTCCTCCGGATAGTTTTTCGATGAGCGAGCGCGGGTAACTATACGCATCGGACGCACCGGACACACCGTCCTCTCGCCGACTACGGCTGCCAGGGCAGCAACTGCACCATGAGCCCTTCACAATCGGCGAGCAACGTTTCGGATTCGTCGCGCAGTCGCGCGGAGACGAAAGTCTTGCGCCCCTCCACCCGATCGACGGTCCCCTCGACCGTCAGGGGCGTCTCCAACGGGGTCACCTTGCGGTAGTTGACGTGCAGAAATGCGGTGCGGCTGATCGGCCGGCCCGCATAGTGCACGAGCGAGCCGAACAGATCGTCGAACAGCAGCGGCAGCACGCCGCCGTGCACGGCGTTGTTGCCGCCGAGGTGATATCGGCGGAATTCGCCGCGCATCCGGACACCGGTGGGACCGGCCTCGGTCATCACCCACGGCGGCAGCAGGAGGCTGCCGCGCCCCGGCAGCGCCGGCACGCGTCCCGACGGGCCCTGCAATTCCGGTGCGCGATAGGGCTCGAGCAGTTCGGCCAGCGCGTTGGCCTGAGCGAGGGCCTGCCCGAATACCTCGTCGGGACAGTCGACCGAGACGGTGAGGTCCTGGAGGGTGCGCATCGCCTCCAGGAACGGCGCGTAGTTCGCGCCGAGTTCGGCCTCCTCCACCTTGGGAAATCCGCCGTGCTTCTCGTACCGATCGGCGTCGACCGCACTGGTGTCGATCGCCGGTTCCGCGCGCTCACTCATACCTGCACGGTAACGCCAGTTCTTACACCGTCCAACCCAACCCGTCGGTAGCTCTCCGGTTACAGGACGAATCGGACGAACATCACATTGCCGACGGCCCGCCCCGGCGGGGGCGAACAGTCGGTGACGGGTGGGGTGCATGATGGCTCGGGTGACGTTCAATCCGAAACTCTGGGAGCCCGTCGCGGGTTTCGAGGACCTGACCGACATCACCTACCACCGGCACATCGAACAGGGCACCGTGCGCGTGGCCTTCGATCGTCCGGAGGTGCGCAATGCCTTCCGGCCGCACACCGTCGACGAGCTGTACCGCGCGCTCGACCACGCGCGGACGACGCCGGATGTCGGTGCGGTCCTGCTCACCGGGAACGGGCCCAGTCCCAAGGACGGCGGATGGGCGTTCTGCTCCGGCGGCGATCAGCGCATCCGCGGGCGCAGCGGATACCAGTACGCCGAGGGTGAGACCGCCGACACCGTCGACAAGGCCCGCGCCGGACGCCTGCACATCCTCGAGGTGCAGCGGCTGATCCGGTTCATGCCGAAGGTGGTCATCGCGCTGGTCAACGGCTGGGCGGCCGGTGGCGGGCACAGCCTGCACGTGGTCTGCGACCTGACCCTGGCCAGCCGGGAGCACGCCCGGTTCAAGCAGACCGACGCCGATGTGGGCAGCTTCGACGGCGGCTACGGCAGTGCCTACCTGGCGAAGATGGTCGGGCAGAAATTCGCCCGGGAGATCTTCTTCCTGGGCCGCCCCTACACCGCCGAGCAGATGCATCACATGGGTGCGGTGAACGCGGTCGTCGACCACGACCGGCTCGAGGACGAGGCGCTGGAGTGGACCGCCGACATCCTCGCGAAATCGCCGCAGGCGCAGCGCATGCTCAAGTACGCGTTCAACCTGACCGACGACGGCCTGGTGGGCCAGCAGCTGTTCGCCGGTGAGGCGACGCGCCTGGCCTACATGACCGACGAGGCGATCGAGGGCCGCGACGCGTTCCTGGAAAAGCGCGAGCCGGACTGGAGTCCCTACCCGTACTACTTCTGAGCGGCCTCCCGCCGACTCCGTGGCCGTCATTCGGTCACGGAGTCCGGCCGGATCGCGGCGGACCTCGCGAAGCCGCCTCTCGGCCCGAGGCGGTCCCTCTAGGCTCGATTCGTGGACATCCTCAGCAGTCGAATCATCCTGCGGCCGAGCGATTACGAACGCACGCTGGCGTTCTACCGAGACGGGCTGGAATTGGCGATCGCGCGGGAGTATCCGGGCGGCACGGTGTTCTTCGCCGGGCAGTCGCTGATCGAGGTGGCCGCGCACGGACGCGACGAGACGGCCCCCGCCGGCTTCGCGGGCGCGGTGTGGTTGCAGGTGCGCGACGCGAGCATCGCGGCCACGGAACTGGCGACCCGCGGCATCCCCATCGACCGGCCGCCGGTGCGCGAACCCTGGGGCCTGATCGAGATGTGGCTGCGCGACCCGGACGGTGTTCCGATCGTTCTGGTCGAGGTGCCCGCCGACCATCCGATGCGCCGCGACACCCGCAGGCCACCGGAATGACCCCGCCTTACCATCCCGGCCGGTCGGACATGTCGGGAACCTGGCCATCGCGTTAACGGATCGATAACGCACACTGGAGGCGTGACCGCCGAACTGTTCGTTCTGCTCATCGTCGTCGTCACGGCTCTCGTTTTCGACTTCACCAACGGCTTCCACGACACCGCCAACGCCATGGCGACCTCGATCGCCACCGGCGCCCTGCGCCCGCGCGCCGCGGTGCTGCTGTCGGGCGGGCTGAATCTGATCGGCGCCTTCCTCAGTGTCGAGGTGGCCGCCACCGTCGCCGAGGGCATCGTGCGACTGGACGAGGTGGGCGGCGCGGACCTGCTCGCCATCGTCTTCGCCGGGCTCGTCGGCGGAATCCTGTGGAATCTGCTCACCTGGCTCTTCGGCCTGCCCTCCAGCTCCTCACACGCCCTGTTCGGCGGTTTGATCGGCGCCACCATCGCCGCGCTCGGCTGGAGCGGGGTGATCTGGTCGGCCGGGCAGAAGGGCGTGCTCACCAAGATCATCGTGCCCGCGGTGCTGGCGCCCGTGGTCGCGGCACTGGTCGCCTCGATCGGCACCTGGCTGGTGTACCGGATCACCCGCAGCAGTGATCAGCGGATCGTGAACCGCAGTTTCCGATGGGGCCAGATCGGCTCGGCCTCGTTGGTGTCGCTGGCTCACGGCACCAACGACGCGCAGAAGACCATGGGCATCATCTTCCTGGCGCTGATCGCGTACGGGTCGGCGCAACCCAGCGACCCGCTGCCGCTGTGGGTGATCGTGGCCTGTGCGGTGGCCATCGCCGCCGGCACCTCGCTGGGCGGCTGGCGCATCATCCGAACCCTCGGCAAGGGTCTGGTCGACATCACCCCGCCGCAGGGCCTGGCGGCCGAATCCACCAGTGCCGCGATCATTCTCACCTCGGCGCATTTCGGGTTGCCGCTGTCGACCACGCAGACGGTGACGGGCGCCATCCTGGGTACCGGCATGGGCCGCCCGGGCGCCGAGGTGCGCTGGTCGGTGCTCGGGCGCATGGTGGTGGCCTGGGTGTTCACCCTGCCGCTGGCCGGGCTGGCGGGTGCGATCTGCTGGGCGCTGGCGCATCTGATCGGCGGACTGCCCGGCGTGCTGGTCGTCTTCGCTCTGCTGATCGCGACGGCCGGCCTGATCTACCTGCGCTCGCGCCGGACCCCGGTGCACGCCGCGAACGTGAACGAGCAGTGGACGAGCCTGCCGGGGGCCGACGGCACCGGACCGGCCGTCGAATCCCGGTCCGCCGCTCCCGAGCAGACCGTGGGTACCCCCGATTCGGGGCCCGCCGATTCGGGGCCCACCGGTTCGGGCGCCGCGGACTCCGGTGACACGACCTCCCCCTCCGGCGACTCACGCGCCGCCCATCGCGCCGCAAGGAACTTCTGATGCAGACCCTGATCGACGATCTGACCGAGCTGTGGCGAGTGACCGCCGCCGCCTTGATCTTCGGGGCCGGATTGCCGGCGATCTTCGCGCTCGGGGTGCGGCTGCATTCGATCGCGGGAGATGCGCCACAACCGGATTCCACCCGCCGGCGCGCGGCTGCGGCCTGCGCGGGGTTGTGTTATTCGGTGGTATTGCTGACCGTCATCGCCGGAGTGTTGTTCGTTGCCAGAGGTTTTCTGGCCGCCCGACTCGGCATCCATCTGTTCGGTCAGGGCTGAGCTGCCGCGAGGCGCCGCCCCGATCGTCGAAAGGACATACGTGACCACCGAATCCGCATCGCCACAGCAACCCGAATCGAACGAGGCCGCGCCGTCGGTTCTGCAGAAGGTGCTGGGCTGGCTGCGCGCCGGATATCCGCAGGGTGTGCCCCAATCCGACTATGTCGCGCTGCTGGCCGTCCTGCATCGCCGGCTCACCGACTACGAGGTGCATCTGGTGGTCGAGGAGCTGGTGCGCGAACGCGCCGGCGACGACGAGATCGCCCAGGAGGAGATCGAGGCGGCGATCGCCCGAGTTGCCAAGGAGCTGCCGGGCGAGGACGATATCGCTCGAGTGGCATCGCACCTGGCAGCGGGTGGTTGGCCGCTGGCGACACCGACGTCGGACTGACCTTCTCCCCTTATTCAGCGAAGGAAGTGCGGACCCGTTCACGGGTCATCGACCTCGACATGACACGATCGCGAACGTGAGCACCACCCTGCGGACCCTCCCCATGCCCACCGGAGCCGCGGTGGGTGACATCTTGCCGCATCTGCGGGAAGCCTTGGAGGGCAACGGTCCGGCGTGGCTGCCGATCCCCACCGGCGATCGCCGGGAATCCCATCGACTCTCCAGCGCACTGCGCCCGGGTGAGGAGATCGACGACGACGTCGCCCTCGTGGTCACCACCTCCGGCACCACCGGCGTCCCCAAGGGCGCGATGCTCACTTCGGCCGCCCTGCGCGCCAGCGGCGATGCCACCCACGAGCGGCTCGGCGGTCCGGGCCAGTGGCTGCTGGCGCTGCCCACCCATCACATCGCCGGAGTGCAGGTGCTGTTGCGCAGCATCCAGGCGGGCACCGAACCGGTGGTGCTGGACGTCTCGGGTGGTTTCCTACCCGGCGGGCTGGCGACGGCGGTGTCCGGTATGACCGCGCCCCGGCGCTACACCTCACTGGTGCCGACCCAGCTCATCAAGGCACTCGACGATCCGGTCGGCGCACAGGCGCTCGCGGCGCTGGACGCGGTACTGGTCGGCGGCGCCGCGACACCGCAGCCGGTACTCGACCGGGCCCGCGCGGCCGGCATCAACGTGGTCCGCACCTACGGCATGAGCGAGACCTGCGGTGGCTGCGTCTACGAGGGCGTGCCGCTGGCGGGTGCGAAGGTGCGCATCGAGGACGGACGGGTACTGCTCGGCGGGACCATGCTGGCCAAGGGCTATCGCGGCATCCCCGACCACCCGGCGTTCGCCGAACCCGGTTGGTTCCGCACCGAGGACGCCGGCACCTTCGACAACGGCGTGCTGACCATCACCGGGCGCCTGGACGAGGCCATCATGACCGGTGGCCTGCTGGTGATCCCGCAGGTCGTCGAGGCCGTGCTCGCCACCCACCCGGCGATCAACGAGGCCGTGGTGCTGGGTCTGCCCGATCCGCGGCTGGGTCAACGGGTGGCGGTGGCGGTGGTGCCCAATCCGGGCACGACCCCCACGCTGGACGAATTGCGCGCACATGTGGTTGCTGAGCTCGACCCGATCGCCGCCCCGCGGGAGCTGGCGATCCTCGACGAGATCCCGATGCGCGGCCCCGGCAAGCCGAATCGCGTGAAGCTGCGCGAACACCTGCTGGAGCAGGCGACCCACTGACCGTGCCGCGGTGACACCGATCACCGCGTCGCAGCTCTGATCAACGCTTCCACCTGCGATGATGCCGCCACTTGCGTGGGCGGTGCGATATGCAAGCGGCCCGCGATCGCCCTTGCGCGACCGTGCAACAGCGGTGCAAGACGGGTGCAAGTCGGCCCCCGCACAGTTGTGGCATGACTTCTTACGCACCTGCTGATGCACTCGCCATCGAGGCGGACGGGCTGGTCAAGGTCTTCGGGGAGCAGCGGGCCGTCGACGGCGTGAGCCTGGCGGTGCCGCAGGGCGCCGTCTACGGCGTGCTCGGCCCGAACGGGGCCGGCAAGACCACCACCATCCGCATGCTCGCCACCCTGCTGCGCCCCGACGGCGGCCGGGCCCGGATCTTCGGCCACGACGTCGTGGCCGAACCCACCGCGGTCCGTTCGCTGATCGGGGTCACCGGCCAGTACGCCTCGGTCGACGAAAAGCTCAGCGCCACCGAGAACCTGATCATCTTCTCCCGGCTGCTCGGGCTGAGCCGGTCGCAGGCCAAGCGCCGCGCGGCCGAACTGCTCGAGGAATTCGGGCTCACCGAGGCGGCGACCAAGGCACTCGAGAACTTCTCCGGCGGTATGCGCCGGCGCCTGGATCTGGCCGCCAGCCTGATCGCGACGCCGCCGCTGCTGTTCCTCGACGAGCCGACCACCGGCCTGGATCCGCGCACCCGGGCGCAGATGTGGGAGACCATCCGCCGGCTCGTGCGCGAGGGCGCCACGGTGCTGCTCACCACGCAGTATCTGGACGAGGCCGACCAGCTCGCCGACCGCATCGCAGTGATCGACCACGGCAGGGTGATCGCCGACGGCACCTCCGACGAACTCAAGGGTTCGGTCGGGCAGTCCGCGCTGCAGATCACCGTCGCCGACCGCGACGCCATCGAACGCGCCCGCACCCTGATCGGCGAATTCCTCTCCCGCGCCGACGGCAAGCTGGTCGAGGCGAGCATCTCGCCCGAGGCCGGTCGCGTCACCGCCCCGCTCAGCGATCCGAGCGTGACCGCGGATCTGTTGATCCGGTTGCGCGACAACGATATCCGCGTCGACGAGATCACCGTCAGCAAGCCCAGCCTGGACGAGGTGTTCTTCGCCCTCACCGGCCACGCCGCCGAATCCGACGACGCCGATACCGATGCCGAGGGCACCGCGGCATGAGACCGGCCCCCGCCACGTTCCCCACTCCCCCGAAGGACATATCGTGACCACCACACTTCCCGCCCCCGCAACCGGCCGGCACGCCGCGCGCGCCGCGATTCCCGTTGCCAGCAACCGCATTTCACTGCGCCAGACCGTCGAGAACTCGCTCACCATGGCGTATCGCGGCATCCTCAAGATCAAGCACAATCCGGAACAGCTGTTCGACGTCACCGTGCAGCCGATCCTGTTCACCGCCCTGTTCGCCTACATCTTCGGCGGCGCCATCGGCGGCAGCGTGCAGGCCTACCTACCGGTGCTGATTCCGGGCATCCTGGTCCAGACGGTCGTGCTCACCTCGGTCGTCACCGGCACCCAGCTGCGTGAGGATATGGACAAGGGCGTCTTCGACCGCTTCAAATCCCTTCCCATCGCCCGCGTTTCGGCACTGGCGGGCGCGCTGATCGCCGATATGGTGCGCTACGGCATCGCCACCGTCCTCACCATCGTGGTCGGCCTGATCCTGGGCTACCGGCCCGAGGGTGGCGTCGTCGGCGTGGTCGTCGCCGGTCTGGTCGTGGTGTTCTGCTCGTTTGCGGTCAGCTGGATCTGGGCGCTGGTCGGTGTCACCGGTAAGAGCGCCGCCTCGGTCCAGGGCATCTCGATGATGATCATGTTCCCGCTGACCTTCATGTCCGGAGCGTTCGCTCTGGTCAGCACCATGCCCGGCTGGATGCAGGGCATCAACAAGGCCAATCCCGTGTACTACATGGTGAATTCGTGCCGCGAGCTGATGAACGGCAACGTCTACAGCAGCAACCTGGCGTGGTGCCTGATCGGCTCGGCGGTCGTGATCGCGATCTTCGCCCCGCTGGCCATCCGGGCCTACATGCGCCGGGCGTGATCGAATCCACCGCCACACTGTCCGCCGGTCGCGAAGGTGACCGGCGGACAGTGCTGTGGGTAGCCGTCGCCACCTCCCGCGGAGATCGCGCGACCGCCGCCTCAGGCGCCGAACAGAGTTTCCAGTTCCGGCAGCATCGCGAGGATGCGCTGTGCGGCCGAACGGCGGTTGAGACTCGAGACCACATCCTGTCCGGCATCGATCATCTCCGTACCGACGGTGGCCCGCGCCAGATCCAGATGCCGATTCCAGCGCATCGACGAATAGTCCTGGCGGCCGACAACTTTCATCGCCAGCGCCAACAGCGTCGCGCCGGTTTCCGGATCGGTTCCGGTCCGGACCAGATAGGAACCGAGCGCACCGGCGGCGCCGCCGATCTGCGGAAGGTCGATGAACTGGGTGAGCCGTTCCCGCGCCACCCTGGCCACCTGACCGGGCAACTCCGGCACCTCGTGCACGGCGTCGTGGAGAATGTGGGCGTCGAGCACGGCGCTGGCGACGATGATGTCCCCCGGCCCCGGACCGGCCCCGGCATACGGCCAGTTGAACAGTTGCAGGCTGCGCCGGAACGTGCGCAGACCGCGCTCGATATCACCTTCCGCCAGTTCGAGTTCCGCCATCCCGGCTACGACGGCACCCTTGCGGTGGTTCGGTTGCGTCACCGGTTCGTCCAATCCGACGCCGTCGTCGATGACGCCCAGCGCGTGTTCGAGTTCCCGCCGCGCATCGGCCAGCTGTCCGGCGCCGACCATGGAGACCGCGAGGAAGCTGCGCAGTTCCACACTCTCCTCGAAGCAGCGCAACTCCTGCATCAGCTCCACCGCGCGCTGGTAGTAGCCCACGGCCTCGTTGTACCGCGCCGCCTGCGAGGCCATCTGCCCGAGATGCTGGGAGCACATCGCGGTGCCCCAGACATCGCGTCCCTCGAGCAATGCGAGAGCCTCGCGCGCATCGCGGATCGACCCGGCGGTATAGCTGGCGTTCTCGCGCATATTGGCGCGCAGCAGGAAGGCGAGCGCACGGACGAGGTCGTCGCCGGAGCGGGTGCCCGCCGCCATCAAACGCACGCCGTAGGCGACATCGATTCGCGCGCAGAGCATGTCACCGAGATACCGGATGCCGGGCGTGAGATCGGCGGTGGCGAGCACGCGGCGGGCCCGGGAGCGGATCACCGCGAGGGGCCGCACTCCGGGCTCGCCGAAGGCCAGATGCATCGCCAGGAATACGTAGCTCTGCAATTCCAGATCGGCCTCGATCCGAGTGCGCGGCCCCTCGGGCGGCGGCACCGGCACGATGCGGGGCGCCCAGCTCATCAGCTCCATATGCGCGCCACGCATCACCCAGAGCATGGCGACGGGCGCGAAAACCGAGAACACCGTACGGGAATCGGCATTCTCCACGGCATGGCGCAGCACCGCCAGCAGGTTGTCGAGTTCGGCGGCCAGCGACAGCACCGTGCGGACCTGATCCGGCCCGTCGTAGTTCAGTGCCGTGTGGTGCGCGAATTGCCGTGCCCAGCAGCACATCCGATCCATCACCAGATCGGCCTCGCCGGTCGCGAGCAGCTGCTCCTCACCGAATTCCCGCACCGTCTCGAGCATGCGGTAGCGAGTGGCTACCATCTCGTCGTCGGCCAGCACGGTGAGTAGCGACTGGCTCACCAGCCCGTCCACAGCGGCCACGGCGTCGATCGAATCCGGGCCCGCGACCACGGATTCGGCTGCTTCCAAGGAGAATCCGGCGGGAAAGCGGCACAGCCGCCGCAACGCCAGCCGCTGTTCGGGCTCGAGCAGATTCCAGCTCCACTCGATCACCGCGTGCAGGGTGCGGTGGCGTTCGGGTGAGCTGCGGTCACCGGAACGCAGCAGGGCGAAGCGGTGTTCGAGCCGGCTCTCGATCTCCTCCACGCTCATGGTCCGCACCCGGGCCGCGGCCAGTTCGATGGCCAGCGGCAGCCCGTCCAGGGTGCGGCACAAGCGCGCGACGACCGCCGGATCCAGCCTCGCCGAGGGTCGCACCGCCCGCGCCCGGCTGACGAACAGCTCGGTGGCCGGCGAGCCCTGCGCGTCGATCGCCAACGGCGGCAACGGATATACCGTCTCGGCGGTGATCGCCAGCGGCGCCCGGCTGGTGGTCACCACCGTCAGATGTTCACAACTGCCGACCAGGTCGGCGACCACCTCGGCGGCCGCGTCGATGAGATGTTCACAGTTGTCCAGGATCAACAGGACGGGACGCAGCGACAGCGCCTCCCGCAACCGGCGCCGGCCGTCGATGGCCTGGTTGCGGCGCAACACATTCGCTTCGCGGGAGTATTCGTTGACACCGAGGACCGCACCGATGGCCGCCTCGATCTCCGCGCACGTCGCGGCGTGGCGCTCACCGGGGTCGCCGTCGGAAGCGGCACGCAGCGAGGCCAATTCGACCAGCGCCACCGCCTGCTTGCCCGCGATCCGCGTGCCCAGCTCGTTGGCGACGCGAGTCTTGCCGGTGCCGCCCGGACCGAGCACGGTGGTCACCCGGAACTCCTGGACGAGCTTCTCCAGTGCCACCAGATCGCCGTCGCGGCCGAGCAGCGGATTGGGGGCAGCGCGCAGGCCGAGCGCCGTATTCGGTGGCGCGGCAGCGGTTTCCGGGTGCCCGTACGGTTCCGATGACAGCGCGTGCTGGGCGGTGGACACCCGCTGTGTCGCGGAGGTGGCCTGCCCCGATTGCGGCTGCACCGCCGGATGGTCGCCGCGCAGAATCGCGGTGTTCAACGCCACGAGCGCCGGACCGGGGTCCGCACCCAATTCCTCACCCAGTCGCGTCCGCAGTCCGGCGAAGACCTCCAGGGCCTCGTTCGCGCGTCCGTCGCCGGCCAGCAAGCGCATCAGGGTGGCATGCGCGGGCTCGTCGAGCGGTTCGGCCGCGGCCGCCCGCCGCGCCACCCGCAACGCACCGCCGAGATCGCCGGCGGCCTCCCGTGCCGCCAGTTCCACGGTGTCCAGCGCCGACCAGCGCGCGGCCGCGAATTCGTGCAGCTCGTCGGCGACGGGACCGGGCGGCAGATCAGCGCCGGGTTCGCCCCGCCACAGCGCGCGTGCCCGCTGCACCAGGCCGAGGCATCCGGCGGTATCGCCGCGCTCGAACCGCAGCTGCGCCTCCCGTTCCAGGCCGCGGGCCAGGCTCAGGTCGACCTGCTCCTCGGTCAGCAGCAGCCGATACCCCGCCGGGCCGATTTCCAGTGCCCCCTCCGGCAAGACGGATCGCAATCTCGATACCTGCGTATGCAGGGCGTTCATCGGTGCGCGCGGCGGCTGCTCGCCCCAGACGTCGTCGATCAGCGCCTGGGCGCTGCGGCTGCGGCCGGGATGCACCGCCAGTGCGGCGATCAGCAATCGCGCCCGGGCGCCGGGCACCGCGACGAGATCCGCGTCACGGCGCAGCGCGACCTCCCCCAGAAGCGCCACGCGAACGCCCGTCTCGGGCAGCCTTTCGTCCCGGCCGCTGCTGTCCGGTCGGGTGTGCGTCGTCCCAGCATCCGGACGGGCGGAGTGCGATGTCGACCCGGAGCCGCTGTGATCAGGAAACATGCCGTCGCAATCGTATGTGACCGGTCGAATGAATATCGGGCGCTGCGCCGGGGCCGACCGCTCCCCGGGCCGCGTCACGTCGTGCAGTTTACTCCGATATATCGTAATAATGTTATCGACAGGGTCCGGCAGTGACACTGCGCTGCCGCCTCCGGGCTACCACCATTAGGCTGTGTCGATTCTGCCCAATGGTGAAGCCCTCCGTGGTGACACTGCGCTGCCGCCTCCGGGCTACCACCATTAGGCTGCCGGATATGGCTAGTGCAGCACAATGGCTCGAAGGCGCCCGCCCGCGGACGCTGCCCAATGCGATCGCCCCGGTCCTCGTCGGCACCGGCGCGGCCGCGTCGCTGGACGCCGCGGTGTGGTGGAAGGCCCTGTTGAGCCTGCTGGTTTCGCTGGCTCTGATCATCGGCGTCAACTACGCCAACGACTATTCCGACGGCATTCGCGGCACCGACGACGAGCGCGTGGGCCCGCTGCGACTGGTCGGTTCCGGTCTGGCGAGTCCGGCCGCGGTGCGCGGCGCGGCGATCGCCTGCCTGAGCGTGGGCGCGATCTTCGGGTTGATCCTGGTGATCACCACCGCGTGGTGGCTGCTGCTGATCGGCGCGGCCTGCCTGGCCGGCGCCTGGTTCTACACAGGCGGCAGTAAACCCTACGGCTACAGCGGTTTCGGTGAGATCGCCGTCTTCGTCTTCTTCGGCTTGGTCGCGGTGCTGGGCACCGAATTCGTCCAGGCCGAACGGCTCGACTGGGCCGGACTGGTCGGCGCGATCGCGGTCGGCGCGTTCTCCAGCGCGGTGCTGGTCACCAACAACCTGCGCGACATCCCCACCGATTCGGTGACCGGCAAGACCACCCTCGCCGTCAAACTGGGCGACACCCGCACCCGCACACTGCATCTGGTGCTGATGGTGGTGCCGTTCGTGGCCTCGCTGCTGCTGGTGCTGCGCACCCCGTGGGCCCTGGTGGGCCTGCTGGCGATACCGCTCGCCGTCCGATCCAACGCCCCGGTGCGCGGTGGGCAGCAGGGACCGGGATTGATCCCCTCACTGCGCGATACCGGTTTGGCGATGCTGGGCTGGTCCCTGCTCACCGCACTGGCGCTCGGCCTCGGCTGACGAACGGCCGCACCGCAGCGTCAGTCCCGGCCGCCCTCGGGAACCAAGACGCCGAGCACCCAGTTGACGAGGGTCACGATGACGGCACCGAAGACCGCCGCCCAGAAGCCGTCGACCCTCAGCCCGTAATCGGTGGTTTCGGTGATCTTGGCGGTCAGCCACAGCATGAGGGCGTTGATCACCAGCAGGAACAGCCCCAGCGTGACGATCACCAGCGGTAGCGACAGCAATTTCACGATCGGCTTGACCAGCGCGTTGACCAGTCCGAAGACGATCGCGACGCAGACCACGACGAGAATCTTGCCGCCGGTGCCCGCATCGGGCGGATCCTTCAATTCGATACCGCCGACCCAGGCCGCCGCGAGCCAGATCGCGAGGGCGTTGATCGCCAAACGGAGCAGAAGTGCCATGCCGCAATGCTAACGGCGGACGGGGCGGGTTACCGGTCACGCGCTGCGACCCCTCCCCGCCCCTGACGACGGGTGCGCTCGCCCCTCACGCCGCGCGGTCGAGCATCTCCTGGACCGCGCCGCGCACGCGTTCCATCCCTTCGTTCCCGCCCAGCAGTTCTCGCGTGGCCGGGTTGGGCGCGCGCAGGATGCCGAGCAGTACGTGCCCCGCCTCGATGCGATCGTCACCGCGGGAGATCGCCTCGCGCAGTGACAATTCCAGCGTCTTCTTGGCCTCGCGGGTGAAAGGGATGTGACCGAAGCTCATTCCGCCGCCGAACCGGAAACGCCCGCGGCCCTTGTCCGGAACCGGCACGGCCTCGTCGAAGGCGCCCTCGCCGAAGGTGGCCTGCACACTGTCTCGCACCGCGTCCAGATCGATGCCGATCGACTTCAACGCGGCCGCGTCCTCCTCACCCAGCGGTTCCTCCGTCCGCACCCGGCTCGGCAGCGCGCGCCGAATCGCTTCGGCGGTGATGCCGTTGTCCTCCAGCACTTGTCGCAGCTGGTCGTCGGCGCAGGTCGCGAGCCCCAGCAGCAGATGTTCGACATCGATACTGGGCGAACGCAATTCACGCGCTTCCTCCTGCGCGTCCACGACGGCGGAGCGCGCCGCCTTGGCAAATCTCTCGAACATCAGCGGATTCCGCCTTTCCGGTTGTACTTCTGATGGACCGCCTGCCGACTGACCTCGAGCGCCTCGGCGATGGCTTGCCAGGACCAGCCCTGCTTACGGGCATTGGCCACCTGGATCGCCTCGAGCCGCTCGAGCAATCGCCGCAGCGCGAGCACCGCCCGCAGCCCGACCTGGGGGTCGGGACTGCCCGCGGCGGCCGCCAGCGTTGTCGCTTCACTCATGTACGTCAATTTACGTTGACATCACGGGTGCGTCAACCAAAATTGACATCGGGTCATGTTCACCTACGGCGAACGGTGAGGAAGCGATTCCGCGGCTCAGGCGGTCCAGATACCCGTGGCGGTGAATTCGTCGAGAATCGCGTGCGAATCGGTGAGGTCCAGCCCCTGCCCCGCGACCCACTCGTCGTTGAAATACGTTCCGGCATAACGGTCCCCGCCGTCGCACAGCAGCGTCACCACGCTGCCCTCGCGGCCGGCGGCGATCATCTCGGCGACGAGGGCGAACGCACCCCACAGATTGGTTCCGGTGGAGCCGCCCACCCGCCTGCCGAGCACGTCACTGGCGTGGCGGCAGGCGGCGATCGAGGCGGCGTCGGGTACCTCGATCATCCGGTCGACCACATCGCCGATGAACGAAGGTTCCACCCGCGGGCGGCCGATTCCCTCGATCCGCGACGGCATACCGGTCTGATATCCCGAGTCGGCGACCTCGTATCCGCCGTAGAACGCCGAATTCTCCGGATCGACCACGGCCAGCCGGGTGGCGTGGCGCCGGTAGCGGATATACCGGCCGATGGTCGCACTGGTACCGCCGGTACCCGCACCGACCACCACCCAGTCCGGCACCGGGTGGGTCTCCAAAATCATTTGCTGATAGATGGATTCGGCGATGTTGTTGTTACCGCGCCAGTCGGTGGCCCGTTCGGCATAGGTGAACTGGTCCATGTAGTGGCCGTCGGACTCGGCGGCCAGGCGCACGGCCTCGGCGTAGATATCGGGCGCGCGCTCGACGAAATGGCATCGGCCGCCCTGCGCCTCGATCAGGGCGATCTTCTCGGGCGAGGTCTTCGTCGGCACCACCGACACGAAGTCCAGGCCGAGCAGTTTCGCGAAATAGGCCTCGCTGATCGCCGTCGATCCCGAGGACGCCTCGACGATGGTCGTCCCCTCGCGCACCCAGCCGTTGCAGATCGCGTAGAGAAACAGCGAACGCGCCAGCCGATGTTTCAAGCTGCCGGTCGGATGTGTGGACTCGTCCTTGAGATACAACCGCACACCCCACTCGGGCGGCAGCGGATACCGCAGCAGGTGGGTGTCGGCGCTGCGCTGCGCATCGGCCTCGATCAGCCGCACCGCATTGTCGACCCACTCCCGCGAAGTACTGCGATCGCAGTACTTCACCGCGGTACCCGCTCGCTCACTGCGCCTCCCGTGCCATGCGGGACACCCGCACCCGATCGGCGCAGCGAGCCGCTACGCGATTGTCGCTCACTGCGCCTCCCGTGCCATGCGGGACACCCGCACCCGATCGGCGCAGCGAGCCGCTACGCGATTGTCGCTCACTGCGCCTCCTCGCCGCGCAGGCGAGCTCGCAGGTTCGCTTTGTCGTTGCGGCGCTTCTCGTCGACCGCCGCGATGTCCTCGTTCACGCGCGCCCGCAGCCGCTTGAACAGCACCAGCGACAGCGGCATCGCCACGACCAACGCGAACAGCAGCGCGACGATCAGCGGGATGTCGACGTTCACCACGTGCGCCACCACCAGGATGATGGCGGCGATCACGGCGACCAGAGCCAGCCGGGCCAGGGTGTACAGCGCCAGATTGCGCGCGAGCCGCCGACCCGCCGAGGCCGGGGCCCGATCGCTCGCGGCGTCGTCGGATCGGGATGCTTCACTCACACGACCAGGGTAGGCGACGCCGCCACACCCGTTCCGACCTGCCCGGGTACCACCGAATTCGATCGCCGGATATTCGCCGAGGCAACAAACCCAGCCGTACGTATATCCGTTTTGTCTATTACTTCCCCTTTACCAACGTTAGATCGTTCGAACACCTGGGGGTCCGGGTGCAACGATGTCGCTATCTGATGAGGGATCTGTCGATTACGGAAAGGTTTGCGAATGACTGCGATCACCGCGGCGAGCCGCACGTTGGGTTCCGTCAACGGCCAGGAGGCCCTCCTGACCCCGGGCCAGGTGGCGGCGCTGTTCCACGTCGATCCGAAAACGGTCACTCGATGGGCACATGCCGGGCGGCTGGGTTCGCTGCGCACCCCGGGCGGACATCGCCGTTTCCGTGAGTCCGAAGTAATGCAGCTGCTGAAGTCGCTGACCACCGAGGCAACCCGCCCCTGAGCCGACAGGACCGCCCATTCCGGCGGTCACAGTGCGACAGGTACGCGCACGGGATTACCCTCGATGTCAGGAGGTGAGCGACGTGGCGTACCTGTTGGCACTCATCGCGGTCGTGGCTGTCGCGGTGCTGTGCTGGAAAGCGTTCGGACCGGAGCATGCGCCCCGGATCGGCATCGGACGAGGACCCGAGAAGAGACGTCGAGTCGTGGGTCCCGATGACGATCCCGAATTCCTGTGGCGGATCTCCCGCCAACATCGCGACGGCGATTCCGGCTCGGATCACTGACGCGCATATCGGTCACCTCGGGTGATGGGCCCTGAGGCGGGCTCAGCCGATGGGGCCGGCTGCGGCCAGCGCCGCCGAGACCGAATCGGCGCACGCGGGCAGTAGCGGCAGGCGCACGTGCGCGCTCGGTATCCGGCCCTGCGCCGCGAGCACCCCTTTCACCACGGTCGGATTGGCCTCGGCAAACAGTGCCCGCGCCAGCTCGACCAACCGGTTGCCGATTTTGCGCGCCGCCTCGATCCGTCCGTCCCGCCAGGCCGCGATCAACTCCGCATAGGCCGCGGGCGCCACATTCGAGCAGGTCAGAATGGCCCCCTGGGCGCCCATCGCCAGCAGCGGCGCCGCGTACAGATCGTCGCCGCACAACACCGTCGTCCGGTCGCCGACCGCAGCCAGCCACGCGACCGTGGTCTCGTCGACGACGCCGACGGCGTGTTTGAAGCCCGCGACATTCGGCAGTTCGGCCAGTTCCGTCAAGATTTCCGTATCGAGCGGCCGGCCCGTGCGATGTGGGACGTTGTAGATCAGCAGCGGCACCGGGCTTCGCTGCGCGAGCCGCCGGAAGTGTTCCACCACGCCGCGCTGCGAGGGTTTCGTGTAGTACGGCACCACCGTCAGCGCCGCCGAGACGCGCTCGTCCAGCGCGGCCAACGCGTGTTCGGAATCGGCGGTCGAATTCGAGCCGGTACCCACGATCAGCGGCACGTCACGCTCGGCGCAGACCTGGGCGCAGATGTCGACCACCCGGGCCTTCTCCTCCGCCGTCAGGGTGACCGGCTCACCGGTGGTACCCAGGGCGACGAGGCCGGAGGCGCCCGCATCGAGGACCTCGTGCGCGAGCCGGGCCAGTGCGTCGCAGGCCAGCTCGCCGTCCGCCGTGAACGGCGTGACGAGTGGAACGAAGAGACCGCTGAACGTCATGCCACCTACCCTCGTCGAGGCGTTGATTCAGGTCCAGTTCACAAATCTTCTTTCGAGCTTAAGCTGAACTTATGCTCGATGTTCGCCGCCTACGGCTGCTGCGGGAGTTGGCCCATCGCCGGACGATTGCTGCGGTCGCCGAGGCCATGTCCTACACCCCGTCGGCGGTATCCCAGCAGCTCACCGCGCTGGAACGCGAGGCAGGAGTCACGCTACTGGAACGCAGCGGTCGCCGCGTCACCCTCACCGCGGCGGCGTGCCGCCTCGTGGAACACACCGAAGCGGTCCTCGCGATTCTCGAAGAGGCGGAGGCCGAACTGGCTACCGCCGAGCTCACCGGCGCTTTGCACATCGGCGCCTTCCCCACCGCCGTGCAGCGGATACTGCCGCATGCGCTGGTCTCGCTCAGCCGGGCTCATCCGCGCTTGGAACTGCATGTGACGGAACTCGATCCGGCAGCCGTGCCCGCGGCACTGCGTGCCGGCACCCTGGATATCGCGCTCATCCAGGAATACGACTACGTGCCCGCCGAACCGGAGCCCGGCCTGGACACCGAACCGTTCCTGGAGGAACCGGTCTATCTGGCCGCCCGCACCACCCAGCCGCTGTCCGCCTACCGCGATGCGGCATGGATCTCCGGGACACCCGGAACCCTCTGCCACACCATGACCGTAAGAGCTTGCGAGGCAGCGGGTTTCGTTCCCCATATCCGCCACCGCTCCGACGATTTCGGCACCGTCCTCGCCCTGGTCGCCGCCGGGCAGGGTGTCGCGTTCATCCCCCAGCTCGCGATTCCCCTCCATCCCGAAACCGACACCACCCCGGTCGAATTGACCCCGCTCCCCATTCGCCGCCGCACCCGGATCGCCTACCGCGCCGGCACCCGCACCCATCCCACGATCTCCGCCGCCCGCACCGCGCTGCACGCCACCACCGGAACGATCCCCCCGGTGGAAGATCTCACCTGAAGCCGGCCGTCACGTCAGAGGCTCCGGCCGTCCACCACACCGCGGAGTTCTTCCGGCTCCCAGAAATCCCGCACGCCCGGAAGTTCGGACAGGTAGCGCAGGATGCGGTCCGGCGGCCAGCCGTGGGATTCGCCGAGACCGCCGGCCAGCATGCCGAGGTACCGCGCGGACGGTTTGGTCAGGTCGCTGGTCAGCGGGCTGCCCGGGGAGGTGAAGGTCAGGACCGGAATGCCATCCACGTCGTCGACGTGCCACAGGGTTTCGTAGCGGCCGTCGCCGAGTTGGACGTAGCCCCGGCGAACCACCTCGGACGGATCGAAGTCGGGGCCGTCCCCGGGCTGGCGGTGCATCTCCTGGGCCATCAGATCGCTGAACTGCCCGACGGTCAACAGGTAACCACGCGCGGCCGCGCCGGCCGGCCAGTCCGAAGGTGGACGGTGGGCGTAGAACGCGACGCCACCGCTCCACACCGGGCTCTGCCCGGCGAAATAGACGCAGCCGGGCAGTGAGAGCGGCCGGTTCCGCGCGGGCGGCGTGGGATCCCGGAAACCCCCGTAGAGACGCGGGGTGCCCGGCGGGTTGCCGCCCGCCCGGTAGTAGGTGAACCGCTTCTCGAACAAATTGGATCCGTAAGCGGCGTACCAGACGAGTTCCGCGGTCATCGGAGCTCGTTTCCTTCCGGAGTGCGCACATGCCCGACCCTACGGGAGGACACTGCCGGGCCGTCGGGATCTGCCGGCCGCCGAGCTCATTCCCGCAGGTCCTCGATGCGCCGGCGCAAGTGATCGAGTAATTTCTCCGGATCGTCGAATTCCGCGGGATCGATGGGCGTGCCGAAGCGGATACGCACCCGCTGGCGGCGGTCGAACGCGGGGCCGTCGCCGCGGGTGCGGCGCATCGGCAGCACTCGATCGGTCCCCGTAGTGCCCACCGGAATGATCGGAACTCCGGTCGCCAGCGCCAGTTTCGCCACTCCCGGTTTGTACGGTTCACTCTAGCCCGGTGCGACCAGTCGCCCTTCCGGATAGATGATCAGCACGCCGCCGTGCCGCAGAATCTGTTCCGCCTGCGCCATCGCCGACTGCCCGGACGCACTGTCGCGCCGCACCACCGGAATATGCCCCAGGCGCCGCACCAGCCACCCGACCACCGGCCACGACCACAGCTCGGCCATCGCGATGGCAATTGCCCTGCGCCGCAACGCTCCCCACAGGAACACCGCGTCCAGCATCGAGATGTGATTGCTCGCCACGATCACCGGCCCCGACTTCGGCACCAGCTCTCGCCCCGTCACGGTGACGCGCACGAGATTCGACCACGCCAGCGTGCGCAGAATTCGCCGCACGAACTGCGTGGTGAGCCATGCCCGCTTCCCCAGCCCCTTGGGCCGACGCCCGGATTGCCCGCGCCGACGCCCGGATTGCCCGTTCATTTCCACCCCCCTGATTCCAACGAACGGAGTCGATTCTCCCACGCGCCACCGACATGTTCGGGCCCCGCTGTCGTGCGCCGGCGGGGACCGGCTACCGGGAATGTGTGCGCGATCAATTCGCATCTCAACCAGAATAGGGGTAGCGGCGCATCCACTTGGTCATGATCCATTTTTCGCCGGCGAGGACCGGCGCTCCGGCGTGCTTTGTGACCGGGTCGAGCTGTCCGATGTTATTGAAGTATCGGAAATAGACGGCATTGCCTTTGCGCGGGGAAATCGAAATGTCCGCCTCGGGAAAGACAGTTTCCCCGCCGCGTTCGACGTCATTGAGATACACCAGAAGTGTCGCCGTGCGCTGTCCGCCGCGAACGAGATGAGCGGCATGCCCCGGTTGGTCCGGTGGAAAGTAGTCGAAATGGGGACGGTACTCGCCCCCGGCCCCGTACCGCAAAATTTGCAGTCCCTCACCGTTTTCCAATGGGCAGTTCATCAGGGCGGAGATCCGCCGATCGAGTCGGTCGATCAACGGGTTCTCGGACAACGTGAAATATGTGCCTTCGCTGGAGCGATTCTTGATTGTCTCCGCATGCCCGGTTTCGGGGTCGACGATCGTGGACCGTTGCAATTTGCCTTGGGACAGCTCGATCACCTGATCGCATTCCTCGGCGGAGAGCACATTGCCGAACAGAATCAGCTGCGGCCGCTCCACCCTCAACACGGAGTAGATCTCGCGGTCGTGCGCGTGAACAATTGGATCCGGCGAAACGGGACACGTGTCGTACTCGTAGGACGAATAGCCCGGGGCCTCTCCCGCCAGCATTGCACGCACCGCCGCCGAGGCCACATCCTTGTCGAATCCGCCCCTGACCATCGATTCGACTACCGATTCGACAGAACAACCCCGTGCGAGATTTACCTGAAGCCAATTCCGCCACGAAGCATCCATTGCCACCGTCACATTTACAGAGTTTATGCAATGACACCATCGGGCCGACCTTCCACTGCTGGGAATTTCACAGTGGTATCGAAGAAATGCCGCGAGGCCCGATACACATGCCTGCCCATTTCGATCGGACGCCCGGAATCATAAGGCGACCCGCCGCATGGTGAGCAACGGCGCGTTGGTGCGCTCGTCCAGCAGTTGCGCCTCGGCCCGGGTGGCACTGCGCCGCACCGATCCGCTGCCGCGCCAGGGCGATGTAAATTCCCTTGGCCCGCAGGCATTCACAGAATGCGTGCAGTTCGAGCTGATCGGGTGCGGGGGCGAACTCGGCGGGCTCCGCCGCCCGTCTCTATCGTGAACGGGTGAGTATCAGCGCGAACGATGATCCGCGCGGCACGAGTGCACGGGATCGGCGGCGGGCGGAGCTGCGCGACTATCTGCGCAGCCGCCGGGAACGGCTCACGCCCGCCGAGGTGGGCGTGCCAGAGGCCGGGCGGCGGCGCACTCCCGGGTTGCGGCGCGAAGAGGTCGCCGTGCTGGCCGGGGTCGGCGTGTCCTGGTACACGTGGCTCGAGCAGGGGCGCGATATCAAGGTCTCGGGAGAGGTGCTCGACGCGGTGGCCCGCGCGCTGCTGCTCGACGAGGCCGAGCGCGCACATCTGTATCGCCTCTCCGGTCTCAATCCGCCGCAGCGTGCGGCCGCGCCGTCGGTTCCGGCGTCTCCGCAGATGCAGGCCCTGCTCGACGCATGGGCTCCGCGCCCGGGATACATCAGGGACCGGCACTGGAATTTCACCGCCGTCAACGATGCCGCGCGCCGCGTATTCGGTTACGGCGACACCGATCACAACTGCCTGGTGTCCTACTTCACCAATGCCCGCTACCGCGTCCTGCATCAGCAGTGGTCGGAGAATGCGCCGGGCGTGGCAGCCGGCTTCCGCGCCGACTCCGCCCGCTATCCCGACGATCCCGAATTCGACCGCATCGCAACCGATCTCGCCCAGGTCAGCCCGGAGTTCGCCGAACTGTGGGCGCGCCACGACGCCGCCGAACACAGCGTCGCGGTGAAGGCCGTCGAACATCCCGACGTGGGCTTGCTGATCTTCGACGCCACGCTGTTCCCGGTACCCCACCACCCCGGCCACCACCTGATCCTGCACAACCCGCGCCCCGGCACCGACACCGCCGAACGCCTGGAACGGCTGTTGCAGCCTGGTGGTGCCACACCCAGGATGAGCTGACACTGCCTCCTCGACTTCCGCGCGCCGAGGATCGTTGTCATGAGCACTACACAGATGCAGGCGATCACCATCCCCGAATTCGGTCCCGCGGAGGTGCTGCGGCCGGCCACCGTCGACATCCCGGAACCCGGTCCCGGCCAGGTTTCCATCGACGTCGCCTATGCGGGAGCCAACTTCGCCGAGGTGCTGTATCGGCAGGGCGTCGTCGGTGTGCCGTTGCCGTTCGTGCCGGGTATCGAGGTTTCGGGCCGGATCCGCGCGGTCGGCCCGGATGTGACGGACCTGACGGTCGGCCGGCAGGTCGCGGCGCTGACCATCGTCGACAGCGGCGGTTACGCCGAGGTGGTCGTCACCTCCGCGGCGTTGGTCGCACCGCTGGACGGCCTCGACCTGAGCCTGGATCTCGCGGCGGCGCTGCCGTCCAACAGCACCACCGCCTTTCTCGTCCTCGACCGCGTGGCGCGCATCGAACCCGGCGAGAGTGTGCTGGTGCACGCGGCAGCGGGCGGCGTCGGCAGCCAACTCGGCCAGGCCGCGCGATTGCTCGGCGCGGGCCGGGTGGTCGGCACCGTCGGCAGCGCCGAGAAGATCGAGGTAGCCAGATCTTTCGGCTATGACGAGGTGATCCTGCGCGAGGACATCTCCGGTGCAGGGGAATTCGACATCGTGGTCGATATGGTCGGTGGCCCGGCCCGCCGCGCGAGCCTGGACCGGCTTCGTCCGCTGGGCCGAATGATCGTGATGGGCAACGCGTCCGGCGCCGAGGACGTCGGAGTTTCGACGAACGAGCTGTGGTTCACCAACAAGACGGTCTCCGGATTCAATCTCGCCGCCTTCGCCGCCGCCTACCCCGCCGAAGCGGGCGCCGCCCTGCGGCGGGCAGTCGAAGCAGCCGCTCGTGGCGCACTTCGCGTCCAGGTCGAGTCCCTGCGGTTCGAGCAGGTTGTCGAGGCTCACCGTCGCCTCGAATCAGGAACGAGCACAGGCAAGTTGGTGTTGGCGACGGCGAAAGGATGACGGCCGCGGCCGGGATGCGCTCCCGTTTGCGGCCTCGGCGCCCGGGTACTGCTGAGAAGCCGCACACCGGAATCCATTCGGCCCGGACGCTCGCGGCACAGAAGGAGTGATCATGAACTTGTTGCTGGCTGCCGCCCACACCGATCCGGAAGCGGCCGGATTCATCCTGCGCGGTGTCAAAGGAATCTTCGTCGCCATCGGCAGCATCATCGCCGCGTTCATCTGCGCCGCCATCGCCGCAGCCAAGGGCCGCAACCCGTTCGGGTGGGGGCTACTGGGCCTGTTCTTCAGCATCCTGACCCTCATCGTGGTCGTCGTCATTCCCAGCAAGAAATCCTGACCGTTCGATTCGCATGACGTCGGAGGTAATGGACTCCAATCGCCCGCACGGGCAGAGTCGGAACGGTGAATGATGCCGCGCTCACCCGCACCGTCGTCGAAGATCTGCTGGCCCGCATGGCCGCCGGCGATCCGGGGAACATCGCCGCGTTGTACGCCCCGACGAGCGACTGGAAACTGAACTGGCCGGAAGACGAGCACGGCCGCGTCGCGACCCCGTGGATCACACACCGCTCCACCCGCGCCGACGCGGCCGCGCATTTCCGCGCAATCGCCGAGCACCATATTCCCGAAGAGGTCGATACGGTGGTCGAGCGAATTCTCGTCGACGGCCCGGATGCGGTGGTACTGGGCGAAATTCGCCAGACCGCACGCGCGACCCGTCGCCCCTACCGCGCACGGTTCGCCCTTCACCTGACAGTCGAGAACGGCCTGATCACCCGTCACCACGTCTACGAGGACAGTCTTGCCGTCGCCCGGGCGTTCGATCCGGAGTGACGGAACCCCTGAACTTTTCGTGCAAACCTCGCCAATTTTTTGAGTTTTCCGCAAATCTCGCGAAGGTTTGCACGAAAAGTTCGGCCCCGGGTTTTTTTGCTAGAGACCAGCGCCGATCCACGCCGCGAATCCCAGCAACCCCTCGGACTGACGGCGCTGCGCGGCGGCGATGCCGTACACGGTTTCGCGCACCGAAGGATGCAGTCGCGTCTGCTGCGGCGCCGCGGCGCGGGCTTTGTTGAGCGCCGCCAGCGCTCGATCCGGCTTACCGGACATCAACCACGCCCGCGCATTGTCCTGCCAGTGATGGCCGAGGCGCGGTGCGGCGACGTCGGACGGGATCCGCAGTTCCGCGCCTTCGCGGGCCGCCCTGCCGGGATCACCGGCTTCCAATTCCACGGCGCAGGCATGAATCTCGACGTTGCCCGGGCCGAAATCTGTTGTGTACAAGTCGCTCTCATGGCTCATCGGCCGCGCGATGTCACGCGCGGCGGCGATGTGGTCCTGCGCGAGTTCCAAACGGCGGCCGCGTGCGGCAACGATCGCCGCCCGCAGGTGCCCGTAACCGCGTAAAACCCGCTCTCCCTCGGCGTCCCCCGGTACCAACGCCATCCCTCGTTCCACCAAATTCATTGCCACATCGGTTGAATCGTGCGCCATGAGCAGCCGCGAGCGCTTCATCAGGCTGCGAACCGCATATCCGGGGTCGTCGGCGCGCGACGCGACGGTATCGAGCCGGTCGAGCAACAGAGCGGTCAACGACGAGTATCCGAGCCGACAGCATGCCCCTTCCGCGGCGATGTAGGCCGCGCACAGCATGCCGTACGCAGCGGCGCGCTCGGCGTCATCGGCCGCCGTCTCGGCCGCACCGTGCAGACGTCGAATCAGATTCGGCAGCAATGCAAGAGCGCGACGCGTGCGATCGTTGTGCAACGCGGCTTCGACGGTATCGAGTTCCGCACGCAACTCCGCAGTGGTCGTCGGCTCCAGCGCCTGGACATACGAACCTTCGGCAAGCACGGCGCGCAACTCGGGAAGGCCTTCGAGGGGGCCGTCCTCTTCGAGCGTCTCGAGATAGGGCGTGCCCTGCAACCTGTCCGGGTCTACCCCCAGCGCCCTGGACACCGCCGCGATGAACCCCGGCGACGCGACCTCTCGCCCCTGCTCGACCGCCTTCACCATCGACAGTGAGTAGTTCGCGCGCGCCGCCAACTGGCGCTGCCCCAAACCGGCAATCTTGCGCTCGGATGCGATCCGCCGCCCCACGTGTTCGCCCATGCTCCGAGAGTAGATCGATACCGCCGCCCTGTCCCCCTGTCCCTTCACTGGTCCTCGGGGCTCCTACCTGCGTCGAATCTGACATACACAGACAGGAGGGGTAGGGATGAGAACACGTCCGACAGCGCTGGCCTGGATCGATTTGGAGGTCAGCACTGCACCGAATTGGGATGCGGCACAGGTGAAACGACTCGCCCGCCACCTCGGCTACGCGCTGATCTGGCCGGTACCGCATCGGACGATTCCACTGATCGACCAGCTCCGCACTGCCGACGTGGATGCCATCGTCATGCCCACACCCGCCCATCTCGACGCCCGCACCCTCGACCTGGTCATGCACCTCGCAGACATCGAAACCGCCTGTCCTCGATTGTCTTTCGCACGATGGAACGCCTCCGGAGCCCGGGCGTGACTCCGAGCGAGCGCGCCGTCCTGCGTACGCTCGCGCCGGGCGGCCTCCTCACTGCCGCCCAGTTGCAACGGGCCACAGCTCACACCACTCGAAGCATCCGCAACGCCCTGGCTCGCCTGCACGCGCGCGGCCTGATCGTCCCGAGCCGGGACCGCGCCCGATGGCAGCTGAGCCCGCGTGGTCGCGCCGTCGCCGCGACGATCCGGTGATCGGCCTGCTGATCGCCGCGGGCCTCCCGACGACCGTATTTCTCTGGGCCGCGTACTGGCCGACCTGTACGGGCGAAATTTTGTTCCGGCCGAGGCGTTCGTACTCGGCGGACGATCTCCACCGCACCGCATCGTCATCGTCTATCGGCGACGGCGACGGCGACGGCGACGGCGAACGTCCCGCAGGCCGGCATGACCACCGGCCACCCCGGACGTCCGCGGAGAGCCTGCGACGCCGTGACCGCCCGCGCCCACCGGCGAATGTCAACAGCGCGGCTCGAGAGGAGGCAGTGCCCCACCCGTTGGGCGGCTCAGACCCACAGAAGTGGGGCACCGGTTCATCCCCTGACAACGGAGGCCGACGTATCCGCTCCCCATGGAGGGCAACCTCCGCGCACACACGGTAACCGGTACACACCCTCCGGTTAGGTCGCATTAATGCGATTGCAATGAATCGTTACCTACTTGACGCGGCCGGCGCATAACCCCGCAGGTACGGCAGATTTTGATGTCTACGCAGGTTGACAGGGCTTTGTCCAGATCCACTCCGCAGTTTCGACGTCCAGCGCGCAGGTCGCAAGATTGCGCAACAGGAGCGGGGCGAAGCCGCAAGTCCTCGCAACTGCCCGCGCCGGCGCCTCACCCTGCGGCGGCGAGTGCGGCCGCCATGCGGTCCAGCAGAAGTTGCCGCTCTTGCCTGGTGGGGGCGAGTTCGGCGGCTCGTTCCAACTCGGCGGCGGCGTCGTGATGCCGGCCGAGCCGGGTGAGGAAATCGCCGCGGACCGCGCCGAGCAGGTGGTATCGAGCCATCCGCCGGTCGGCGAGCAGCGGCTCGGTCGCGGCCAGTGCGGCTTCCGGGCCGTCGACGTGGGCAAGCGCGACGGCCCGGTTCATCTCGACCACGGGAGACGCGGTGAGCTGGGCGAGAGCGTCGTAGAGAGCGAGGATGGCGACCCAATCGGTATCACCGAAGGCGGCGGCGCGGGCATGACATGCGGAGATCGCCGCCTGCAGCGAATACGGCCCGAGCGGGCGCCCCAGATCGAAGGCACGGTCGAGCATGCCGAGACCGTGTTCGATCAGCGTGCGGTCCCAGCGGCGGCGGTCCTGATGCTCGAGTTGGACCGGAATGCCGTTGTCGTCGACTCGGGTGCGAAATCTCGACGCCTGCAGTTCCATGAGCGCCGCGAGGCCGAACACCTCGGGCTCCGCCGGGAGCAGGCCGGCCAGGACCCGTCCCATCCGCATGGCCTCGGTCGCGAGGTCGGCGCGGACGATGCTCTCGCCGGAGGAGGCCGAATATCCCTCGTTGAAGATCAGATACAGGACCTCGAGCACCGCGCGCAGGCGCTCGGGCAGTTCCCCGGCCGAGGGCCCCTCGACCGGCACCCGAGCCTCCGCCAGCGTGCGCTTGGCGCGCGAAATGCGCTGACCGATGGTCGCCGAGGGGCAGAGGAACGCGCGGGCGATCTCCTCGGTGGTCAGGCCGCCGAACAACCGCAGGGTGAGCGCCACCCGCGACTCGGGCGAGAGCACCGGATGGCAGGTGGTGAAGACCATGGTGAGCAGATCGTCCGGAATGGGGGTGAGCGCCTCGGCGCTCACGTCCGGCAGTTCGCCGTCCTGCCCGGCGAGCAGGAGCGGCGCCTTCTTACGCGCCGTCTCCTCCCGCCGGGCACGGTCGATCGCCTTGTGCCACGCGGTGCTCATCAACCATGCGCCGGGCCGGGCCGGCACGCCCTCGGCGGGCCACTGCTCCAAGGCCGCCACGAAGGCCTCGGAGGCCAGATCCTCGGCGATGTCGAGGTCCCCGATGCGGCGGGCGAGCGTGGCGATCAGCTGAGGAGCCTCGATCCGCCACAGCGCCTCGACCGATTCGCGCAGTTCCATCGGTCGGCAGGGTTCAGTCCGAGGGCCGGTGCTGCAGCTGCTCGCTGCGGGCCAGGGTCTCGGCGTCGACGGTCTCGGCGAAGTCGTCCATGTCGAAGAGCGGGCGAATCTCCAGAACCTGGGAATCTCCGTAGGACGGATCGAACGGGCAGCGCTTGGCCCACTCGACGGCCTCCGCCAGCGAGCTGACCTCCCAAATCCAGTATCCCGCAATGACTTCCTTGGATTCGGTGAAGGGGCCGTCGATCACCGATGTCCCGGACGTCGAGAACGCGACCTTCGCCCCGGTGCTGCTCGGTTGGAGGCCCTCGCCGCCGAGCATGATGCCGGCCTTCACCAACTTCTCGTTGAAGGCCTGCATCTTTTCGAACATCTCCTGGGTCGGCTGCCCCTTGCCCTCATCGGCGGCATCGCCCTTGGTCATCACCATCACGCGCATGACGAAACCTCTTTCTCAGTGGGTGCCGGCCACGCGGCGCAGCAGGTCGGCGATGTATGCGGGGTCGACAGCGTCGCCCTCGCCGAAGTCGACAGCCTTGCGGTCGCCGGACCCCAGCGAACGAAGCACCCCCGGTACCGGCTCGATGTCCTGTGCGCCGAAAACCATGAACGAGACCTTAGCCGCGGCCACGTGCAACACCGCGACGTTCGTCCCGTCGACCGTGAAATGTGGCTTGCCGTACCGGAATACCTCCACCACACCCGGCAGGGTGCTGTGCACGGTCTCGCGCAGGCTCGTGCAGATTCCGGTCTGCCAGTTCTTCTTACCGTCGATGTAGGCGGTGACGTCGGTGTTCATCTCGTTCTTCCCTCTGTGGCTGGGCCGGCCGGTCCGGCTCTCGACAACTCCTTCGTGCGACCGTCCGGGATTTCGACACGGAAGGAGAAACTTTTTTTCCGGGGAGCCCTTGGTCACGGCGGCACCGACGTTCGGCCCTACCGGTGCGACGGGTGAGGTGCATACGGTCGAGACACGAGCGGCGCCGGAGTCGCATCCGCGGCGATCACGGCGGCTGTTCCTCAGCGAAGGCAAGCCGATGACGGACACGCGCGAATCTCATCTCAGCCAGTCCGACCTGTTCTCGTGGAGTATGGAGCGCGACGCGATCCTGCGGTCGACGATCGTCTCGGTCGTGATGCTCGACGCGGAGCCGGACTGGGAACGCCTGGTGCAGGCCATCGATCGCGGCACCCGGGTGGCCCCCCGCTTCCGGGATCGGCTGGTCGCCCTGCCTGCCGGTCTCGCGCCACCACGCTGGGAAGCCGACCCCGATTTCGACCTGTCCTGGCATATGCGGCGGGTCGCCCTACCGGCCGCGGTCGACCGCACGGCGGTATTCGAATTCGCCCGCGTCGAGGCCATGACGGCCTTCGACCCGGTCCGCCCGCTGTGGCAGGTGACCGTGCTCGGCGATGTGGCCGGTGGTGGCAGCGCGCTGGTGCTCAAGGTGCATCACTGCCTGACCGACGGATTGGGCGGCATCCAATTGGCCAACGAGATCGTCGATTTCACCCGGGCCGGCGGCGAACCGCGTCCGGATCCCGAGCCGGCCCCGGAGAGCCGCGGTGGACTGCTCGACATCGTCGGGTGGAACTGGGCGGTGGGATCGGAGTTGCTGCGCGGCGGACTCGCGCATGTCCTGCCGCTGGCCCGGCATGCCATCACCCACCCGCTGGGCACCGTCCGCGACGGCGTGGCTCTGGCCGTATCGATCGGCAAACTGGCCCGGCCGGTGGTCGACACCCTGTCACCCGTGATGACGAAACGCGGTCTGGCACGCCAGTTGTCGACCGTCGACGTGCCGATGGAGCCACTGCGCCGAGCCGCGCACTCGGTCGGCTGCACCGTCAACGACGCGTTCCTGGCAGGGGTGGTGCTCGGTCTGCACCGCTACCACGAATTGCACGACGGGCAGGTCGAGCGGTTGCGGGTCACGATGCCGGTCAGCGTGCGGAAAGCCGACGACCCGATCGGCGGAAATCGCATCACTCTGGTCAGGTTCGCACTCCCGGCCGACATCACCGATCCCGCACTGCTCATGCCCGTGCTCGACGGAATCGTGGTCGGCTGGCGCCACGAGCCGGCAATCCCGTATTCGGCCGCCGTCGCCGCCACGCTCAACCGATTGCCGGTCGCCATGGTCACCGCCATGCTCAAGCACGTGGACTTCGTGGCATCGGACGTCCCGGGCTCACCGGTGCCCATCTTCATCGCCGGCGCCGCGGTGGAGCGGATGTACGCCTTCGGCCCCACCATCGGAACGGCCTTCAACGTCACCCTCATCTCACATATCGACACCTGCTGCGTAGGCATCAACGCCGACAGCGCCGCGGTGCCCGACGTGGATGTCTTCACCGATTGCCTCGACGAGGGCTTCCGCGCCGTGCTGGCGGTGGGCGAACAGGCCGGTTGAGATACGCGCAGCTGCCGCAGCCGTGCTAGGTGTAGTAGTTGCCGACGCCGGTCTTCAGCCCGGCCAGCTGGGCGGGATCGTGGCCGAACACGACGGTGGCGCCGGTCCGGTCGGCGATGGCGCGGATCCTTTCGACGGACTGGAACCAGGCGACGGTGTCGTAGACGATGCCTGCGGCGATGGCGGGCGGCCCGTAGCTTTCGCTGCGGTACAGCGAGTCCGAGCTGAACAGCATGGCGCCGGTGTCGGCGAGGTCGACCAGCAATGACAGGGTCCCCGGAGTGTGGCCCGGGGTGCGCAGCAGCGTGACACCGGGCAGCAGCTCGGTGTCCTCGTCGATGGTGGTCAGCTCCAATCCGTCGTAGTCGGGCCGGAAGTAGGCGCCGTTGCTGTAACCGTCGAAGCCGAACGCTCCCTTCTTCTCCTCCGCGTCGACGACGATCGTGGTGCGAGTGCCGGCCCACAGCTGCGCGTTCCCGGCATGGTCGCCGTGCAGGTGGGACAGCACCAGATAGTCGATGTCCCCCGGCTCGAGGCCGAGCTGCCTCAGCCGCGAGTCCAGCCACATGTCCTCGGTGACGGAATCGACCGGAAAGAACTTGTCCATACCGGTTGGGCCCCAGCGCTTTTCCCAGTCCCGGGGAACCCCGGTGTCCCAGAGCAGCTTCGTGCCGTCGGGATGCTCGATATACACCACGTAAGTGGGGACCTCGACCCAGTCGCGGGGCGGATGCTTGTCGGCACTCGTGGCCATATGCCCCGGGTCGATCAACAGCCAGGTGAGGTCGCCGTGCATGGTCCCGGTCGGCAGGATCGTCAGCCTGATCTTGTCGATCCCGGCCGGACCTCGATCCGCTGTCCCCGTACTGCCAGATGTAGCACCCATCCGATCAGCCCCTTCGCCTCGGCGCCTTCCCTGGCTGACAGATCGACCCTATGACTGCGGTCGGGTCCACGGCTAGAGGACCAAGGGCCCAGGTGAGGAATCGGGCGGATGCAGCGCCCGACGTCGGTGAGACACCGGCGTGGGCCCGCTGACGGAGCTAGTTGAGGCCCGCGTACGAGTGCAACCCGCTCACCACGATGTTGATGATGAACACCGTTCCTGGTATTTGCGGTGATTGGCTGGCGATGGCTCCGTGTGCCTGACCTGGTGTTTTTGGTTCGCAACGTTGGCTCGGTAGGGCACCGCTGGGCCGCGCTGCGTACTTACTGCGTACCGAGCGCGTGACAAGGTCATGCCTTGGCACCTACGCCCAATTCCGACAGCTCACCAACTCGGAGGTTTACTCCACCGTCCGACCGTTGGGGGCATCTGGTTGCTGTAGAAGTGCTGCTTGGATAGCTTCCCCCACCAGTGCCCGCCAGGGCCGTCGGTCTTGAGACCCCGCAGTGCTCCGGCAAGAGGCTTGGTGCCCGGATTGACGGTGCCGACCGGAACCAGCGTCCGGGCGATTCCCAACGGCAGTCCTAGATCGGAGTCGTTAGAGATGACGATGGCCGCATCGACATGCTGCATGAAGACATCGGCCAACAGGTGGGTAGCGACATTGACATCGGAACCCTTTTCTTCCCGGACTTGGACACGTGCCATGAATACGTCGCCGTTCTGGTCCCACACGGGGAGGCCAGCGGGGAGCACCTCGTTGCCATTCGGTTTGATGACCCGGGGTCGGCCGGAGGGTAGTACGTCGGCAAGCGGCAGTGTTTTGGCCCACGCAACGTAGCGACCCAGCTGGAGCACATCGATCGATCCGTGCTGCTTCAGGGCCTTTAGGTAGGCGTCTTGACGGGCGTACCCGCCGGGGCTGTCGCCGGCATCTACTTGCGCGGTGCAGTAGACAACGCGGTCGATGGTTGCACCTTGCCAGCCACAGAGACGCTGTGCGAGTGCCCGGACATCGAGCCAGCGCCATCCAGCGGTCCCCCGCCCACAGTGGTCACGCATGCCGTAGTAGAGGTTGTAAGCATCGACATAGACACCAACTCGCACGAGGATCCAACTTACACCCGCTGGACAGGTGGTCGATGCAAAAAAAAGACCCAGCCCTAACGAGAGGACTGGGTGAGTGATTACCAAGGTAGGGCGTAGCGCCCTACGTGTCAACCACGTGCGCTGAGGGTGTCTGACGACACAGCAACAGCGCGCGCTATCGGCAGATTGTCCAATTTGCGCCCTCTTGGCGCTCAGCGGATAGCTCGCCTACCCGCCCACGGGCTACTCTCCCCGAGCCTTCCTCATACTTGCCGCCTTCGGTGGAAGTCGGGTGTGCCAAGGATGCCGTTGACACCGCGTAGCGGACACGAGCAGGTGTTCCCGACTTCTTTTGGCTGGAGCGAGCCAATCTCAGCTATGAGGAAGGGAGGCAGGCCAACGCAAGTTGCAAGAAGGCACCGAGTGTCCCGAACGGGACAAAGTGATCTGTCATCGAGCGACCCTGAAACTCAGACTCCGGACCGCGCGCACACTTAAGGCATGGTGGAGCAAGAAGACTCGGCTGTTCGCCTCCCCGCGGCCAAGGCGACCATGAGATGGACTATGACCGCTTCTGTCAGTGTTCGTAACTACAGGGCAGCCGTGCATCTATGGTCGGCGCGGCGGTCGGCGCGCGAGAGTCGAGCGATCGAGGCGGACTTGGTTGGTACGCAACAGCCGAGCATCGAGTTGCAGGCTGTTGCGACGAACTCTGTCCTGCTTTCCGTTGCGTTCATGGAAGCGACGATCAACGAGATCCTCCAGGACATCGCCGACTCGAAGCCCGGCGAGCTTAACCGTCGTTGTGCTGGCATAGACGAGGACACCGCCGCACTGCTCCGAGAGCTCTGGAAACGCCCGCTTGAGCGATCCGCGGTGTTGGACAAGTACCAGGTGGCGTTGACTGCGGGCAGGAAACCGCCGCTTCACATGGGATCTAATCCATATCAGGCGGCAAGCAAGTTGGTTTCGCTCCGCAACAGCCTCATTCACTTCAAGCCCGAGTGGCAGACAGACGAAGATGATCTCAGCCACTATCAAGAAAAGAGCTTGAGGGGATTGTTCGCTGATAGCGCCATATTCACGGGACCTGTCGCTCCATGGTTCCCAACCGCATGTTTGGCATCTGGTTGTGCGGAGTGGGCACACAAGAGCGCGACGGATTTTGTTGATCGCTGGTGGGCAGCGATGGGCCTGACTCGGGACTACCACGACGATCTGCGCGGAATGCCCGCTCCGTAACCATCATCGTTTGGGCTCCAGATCACTTCAACGCGGCGGCGCGCGAATCGGGAGCGCGGTTCCCAACCACAGCCGGTTGACCGGGCCGGGTGTCAGCCGATTCGGGATCAGCTGCGGGAGGTCAGCCGGGTACGGCTCTCGTCGTGCCCAGCACTGCTCGGTTGTTGAAGAAGGCGGCCAGATCGGATCACGGACCCTTCTGCCACGGCGCACACGTGCCGCCGACGTGCCGACGCGCCGCGGCGACGCCTCATCAGCCGCGCTGCGCGTCGTAGCGCGGCGGCGGCGCGTATGCGCCGCCGCAAGCGCCCTTGATCCTCTATAGCCAAATTCGGCAACGACCTATGCAGGTGAGTGCATTTGCTCGCCGAAACAGCCTGTGCGCGGCAAGACTTGGAGCATGGCTGAGCTTGCGCTGACGGCGGACCGTCGTGAAGAACTGGCCGGGTTGTTGGGCGACGAGGCACGGTTGCGGGCCGAGTATCCGAAGGTGGCGGAGTATCTCGATACCGCGCCGATGCTGCCGGGGACGGGGGACGACCGGGCGGATGCCGCGTTCGATTTGCGGCTCGTGCACTACATGACGGGCGGGCCGTCGGCTAGCGCGAATCCGTACTGGGACATCGTCGGGCCATCGGTGTCCGAACGTGACGGGCACCGGGTTGTGGACGGTGGCCGGCCTCGAGGAAGCGCGCGGCTGGGATTCGCGCAGACCATCTTGCAGGCCGCCTACGCGTACGCGATTCCGTCACCGGAGACCGTGGCGTGGGTGCGTCAATTCTGCAATGGGCGTTCGGTAGTCGAGCTCGGAGCTGGCCGCGGCTACTGGGCTGCGCAGTTGGCGAGCGCCGGTGTGGACGTGGCGGCGTATGACTCGGAACCGCCGGACCGGTCCGAGAATCCGTCGTTCACTCGGGCCGAGGGCCAAGCGGACGTGTGGTCGAGCGTTGGTGATCTCGGGCAATTCGCTGTGCGGTCAGTCGGCAGTGCCGATGAGGTTCTGTTTCTGTGTTGGCCTCCCGGTTGGGGCAACACGATGGCATCGGACGCGCTGGCCGCCTTCGAGGCGAACGGCGGTCGCCGGTTGGTCTACATCGGTGAGCCTAAGGGCGGAAAGACGGGCGATGACGCCTTTTTCGATGCGCTGGACTCGCGATGGAAGATCGAATCAGAGGATTCGAAATTCGTCTCTTGGTGGAATCTCGCCGATCGAGCTCAGGGCTGGGTCCGTCAATAAAAGAACCGCCGGTCATCCACAGTCGGATGACCGGCGGTCCCGCAGAGCTCTAGTTCTCGGTAGCCGATTCCAATTCCGGCTTCAAACTCATGCGGAAAACAAACGCGTAATAGCGATCCCTCGGATAGGAAACATCCGAGACCATGATTACCCGGCCCGTCGCGGTGATGTAGCGCTGATGGACAGTCTTCACGAGGTCACCGGGGGTGGTTTTCAACCACTCAGCGTGTGACGGTACCGGGATGCTGTCCGCCACTGTTTCCTCGAGTGTGGCGGCATCGGAGGTGTCCGCTACGTCGACGGGCTGGTAGCTGTCAGAGACGGAGATAGGCCGGCCATCTTCGCTGGCGCGAGTAACGACGTGGGTGATCTCTTCGCCGACTGCTACGCCGAGAGCATCGGCCAGCGCCTCTGTGGCCGGAACCTTCTCCGTTGCCCGGTCGATCTGAACCGTGGCGTCAGACTCGTTCGCGAACGTCACTTCCGGGTCCTCCATCTGACGTTCGGGCGAGATACGGATCAGGTTCGGCCGGTCCGACACGAACACACCGCGCCTGCGTACAGACCGAACAAGTCCTTGACTCTGAAGCAGCTCGAGCGCCTTCCGGACAACGATGTCGGAGACGTTGTTGCGGGCGGCGATTTCCGAATAGCTCGGGAGCTGAGTTCCGGGCGGCAATTCTCCGCCGCGAATTCGGCGAGCATATTCGCCTGCGATGGAAACGTAGGCTGGTTCCGCCATGAGGCTCATCCCTTCAATTCGAAAATCATTAGCGAGTCGAACTCGGAACTAGTGTAGCGCACTTCGTATACGTAATTGGATGGATAGCCGGCTTATCGCCAGAGACATTCACGCATTCGAATCTGTATCCGAATTGACAACCTCCGGCTCAGCACGGTTCATTCGGCGATCAGAGGGACGACGCTCCGGCCAGTACGCCACCAGGCAATACACACCCACCGACAGCGGCAGGACCACAAGAAGAAGTCCGAGGGTTCCCCAGGTGCTCACCCCCGCCCCCCGCTCTGCTGCATCGGCCACCTCGCGAACGACAGCCGAGGTAAGACGGCCTCGACATCAGCTAGACCCATGAGGCTGTTCAGGGTGAGCGGGTCCAGATGGTTCGCCGAAGGGACGATCACCGCGTCGACATCGGCCGTGCGGACTTGATCCGGTAACGGCAACAACGAACTCGCCGGCCAGATGAGGGCGTAGCCCAGATGCCTCGCCAGGCGCTGCACCTGGGCGCGATCCCAGTCCGGCGCGACGGTCACATCGGGGTCGATCCACGCGAGAGCCGTAGGGCGGAATCTCATTGCGCACACCTTCTTGTCCCGTGATGCCGCGTGTCGATGGATCAGCAAGTCCTCAACCGGCGGCAATAGCGTCCTTACATCGCCCAGCGTATACGAAGATACGTATACGAACAAGACATCTTCAGTGCACTGACCAGCGGATTTGATCTTTCTCGCCCTTCGTATACGCAAACTCCTTGTGCGTATACGCAGCTACGTATACGATGAACTCACCGCCGCCACCAAGCGCGGCGAGAGTCGAAATACCCCCAGACGCAAGGAGATCCAGTCATGGCACTCAAAGATCTGCGCTTCAACGTCGCGTTCAACGAAGCATTCGAGAAGGGCCTCGTCCTCGTCGGCGAGATCGAGCCCGACACCGAGTACAACCAGAACCGCAACGCTCCGGCTCGTCAGAAGGTCGACCCTGTGACCGGTCTGCGGCAGTGGAAGGCCACCGCCACCAACCCGGCCGAGACGAACCCCAAGAAGTCGAGCATTCAGGTGATCTTCCTGGCGGACGTGGCTCCGGTGCCCTCGACTCCCGAGGTTCTGCCCGGCATGCGCTCGATCGTGCTGGAGAACGTCACCCTTCAGCCGAAGGTGACCGGTCAGGGCGAGTTCAAGACCCTGGGTTGGACCGTGCGGGCTACCGGCATCGCGGGCGACAACTCCGGCGCCAAGGTTCCCGCGGCCGATCCGGGTGCGGCTCGTCCGGCTCGCGGCGACGCGAAGGCTGCGTGATCGCCATGTCGTTCATCAGCGCACACATCAGCAAGTTCGATGGCATCGAGGCCGAGTACTGCCCGGCGCGCGATACCGCATCGGGGCCGATCCGGGCCGCGGTGAGCGTGGAGATGAACCACGAGGTCATTGGGCATGCGCGGCTGTATCTGTCGATCGAGGATGCTCGCACCCTGGCTGAGCAGCTGCCGCAGATTCTGATGATGCACGACGTGGCTGAGCGTTTGGCGGCGGAGAAGGCTGCCTGATGTTCACGCCTGAGCGGGGAATGCGTGCGGCGCGGGTGTTCGCGGTCCTGGTGATCGTGGGCGTCGGCGCCGCCGCCTTCCGGCTGTCGTTCGCCACGCTGCGGGATCTGGCCAAGCTGGCGCATATTCCCGCGTCGGATGCGCGGCTGTTCCCCCTGATCATCGACGGCACGATCGTTCAGGCCACCGCCGGCGCTTTGGTCCTGGCCAAGTCGGCGGAACGGAAGTTCTTCACCTGGGTTCTGGTGGTCGGGGCGCTGGTGTCGGTGGCGGGCAACAGCATCCACGCCGTAGCGGCGGGCAAAGAACTTCCGGCGTGGCTGTGCGCGATCGTGGCGGCCATCGCCCCGGTATCGCTGCTTGTGGATACCCACGGCCTGGCGGTGCTGTTCCGTGCCGCACAAGATAGCGCGGCCCCGGTCGCTACTCCGGCGACGGCTGTGGCCGCTGAGGACACCGCGCCGACTTTCGATGAGTTTGAGGAACTTACGGCCCCCGAACCGCCTACCCCGGCGGTGCCCGCTCCGCCAGCGGTGGCACAACCGATACCTGTTTCTCGACCCGTGCAGCCTCCGTTGCTGCCGGTCTCTGTCCCGATCGGAAGCTGATCTGTGATGGAAACTAGTCTGAATGATGCTGCGGCCGTGGGTGCTACGGCTCTGGCTGTCACCGCCGTCGCTCTGGGTGTGGCCGGTGTTTTGGCGTTCGGTCCGCGTCACGACGTGGCCCCGGCCGCTGTCGAGCACACCACCGCCAAACCGGGGTGCGTCATGTTCTGCGACGAACCCACACCCACCGCCCCGGATTCCCACGGCTGCACCATGTTCTGCCACGAACCGGGATTGCCCCCGGCCGATGTGCAGGGCTGCCAGCTGCTGTGCGGGCTCGACGACTCGAAGGAGCCCTGGCAATGACCGTCGTCGACATGGTCCCGATCGCGGCCTCAGCTGTGGGCGCGCTCGTCTTCGCGGCACACATCCTGCCGTGGGGCCGCCGCCCCGCCACCACCACCGCCGAAGGTCTGGAACGCGAATTGGCCGAGGCCCCGGAGATTCTTCGCCCGGCCATCCTGTCGTTCGCTTCACCCGTGCACTCGCAGCTGATGTTTTCGCTGCTCAAGCTCGGTTCGCCTGAGACCGGGTTCCCGCGTGTGGAGTGGTGGGACTACTCCCGCCACGGCCTGACCGTCGACCTGCTGATGCGAGGCGGGCAAACCTTGGCCGACTGGACCAAGGACGACACTCGCTCCCGCATCGCCGATCACGTCGGCGTCGAACAGGTCACCGCGTCCTCTCCCGCTCCGGGCTGGGTACGGCTGGAACTGCGAGTGCACGACACCCTGGCCGAATCGGTCACCACCGACACCCCCGACACCGTGGCTGCCGGTGTGGACCTGGAAGCGGTGCGGGTTGGTGTGCGTGAGGACGGGGCACCGTGGCTGCTGCGAATCCTGTACTCGCACATCCTTCTTGCCGGTGCCACCGGTTCGGGTAAGGGCTCGGTGTTGTGGTCGATCCTGGCCGGCCTCGGCCCCGCGATCAAAGCCAAGCTGGTCGATGTTCGCATGGCCGACCCGAAGGGTGGTGCCGAGTTCGGGCGCGGTGAGAACCGGCTGTTCACCCGGTTTGCCACCACGGCCGACTCCATCCTCGGCATGCTGACCGAAGCCCGCGACGAGATGGACGAACGCCTGGCCCGGATGCGGGCAGCTGGGGTGCGCAAGCTGGTGCCCAGCATCGATGAGCCACTGATCCTGATCATCATCGACGAAGCGGCGTCGCTGTCGTCGTATGCCGACCGCACCGAGCAGGAAGAGTTCCGGAAGCTGACCGGGCTGTTGCTGTCCAAGGGCCGCGCTGCCGGTGTCTCGGTCATCGCCGCGTTGCAGGACCCGTCCAAGGAGACGATGCCCAACCGGCAACTGTTCCCGGTCCGCGTCGGTCTCCGGTTGGACGAACCGACCCAGACGGCGATGGTCCACGGGCAAGGTGCCAGGGACCGGGGCGCGTACTGCGACCGCATCCCCGAGACAACGCCCGGTGTCGGCTACGTCGGCGAAGACGGAACCACCGAATTCGTTCGCGTGCGGGCGTTCTGGATCGACGACGACCAGGCCGACGCTCTGGTGAACCTGTATTCCCCGGCTCCCGTGATCACCGGACCGACCGAGGACTACACCGGGTTCGACCCCGACGACCTGGGCGACGACGACATCCCCGGTGACGGCTACACGGGACCGGTGGCGGCATGAAACGCGGACTCGTCACCGAAAACCACGTGGTCATCTACTGCGATTCCTGCGGCGACCTCTACACCGACGCCCGCGGGGACGCGGTGTGTTTCACCTCGACCCACCAGGCCGCCTACTACCTCGCTGGCGGCCGCAATGGCTGGCTCTACGACGGTGACCGCATCACCTGCGACGGCTGCGCGATCACCGCCGAATGCGACCTGCGCGGCCACCGCTTCCCCTCCACGAACACTCTTCGCCGCTGCGACCGCTGCGGTGCCCCGGACGACGAACAGGAGAACCCGAAATGAACAAGCACAACAGCGAATACGCCGATGTGATCGACCTGCACGCGCGTCGCCGCTGCCAGCTCGAAGCCCGCGGACTCGACCCGATCGGTATCGCGGTCAACATCCTCGCCGAAACCGGCACCGTGTTTGGCCACGGCTACGACCCCGACGGAGGGGACTGGGCGGCATGAGTATCAAACATGTTGCGCCGCATGTGAACCCGATCGTGCAGGCGGCAGCGGACCGGGTGCGGAAGTCCAAGCGGCGCAAGGTCAAGAACCTCCCCGCCAACCGGAAGCCCAACAGACAACCGGGGCTGTTCGACGAATCCGAGGTAAAGCAGTGAGCACCACAACCAAAACCACCACCACTATCCGGACCCGCCGCGACCCTCTAGAGGACATCGTGACCCTGGTCCTAGCCGCGATCGGCTGGGTAGTGATCTCGGTGTTCCTCGCGGCCTGGTGGGCGCTTCTGTTCCCGATGATCTCGCTACCGATCGCCGCGATAGCCGGCCTTTTCTGGTTCTATGGCTGGCTGCCCGCCTTCGGAATGACACTCGCCTCGATCGCTGCGCTGGCGCTGTGGCGGGTGAAGGGTCCGGAATCGTTTTCTCGCTGGATCTCCGGTCGTGCCCGGTCGCGGTTCCTGCGTTGGTGGCGCTACCGGCGGCAGTGGTCGGCCTGCCTGGACGACTGCCATCTATCGGTGCGCGACGACCTGGGTCACGCGGTGCGGACTCCGCGGCTGATCCATGTCGAGATCGGCCAAGCCACCGACGCCGTGCAGGTCGCGATGGTCCGTGGGCAATGCCCCGACGACTGGACCAACCGCACCACCCATCTCGCCCACGCCTTCGGCGCCAGAGAATGCCGCGCCACCGTCACCGGCCCCGGTCGTATGCAGCTGATGTTCCGGCACGGCGATTCCCTCGCCAAACCGGTCACCACCACGTTCCCGCACATCCCTGGCGGACTGGGCGGACCGCCCCTCAAGCGGGGAGACGACGCCGCGTGACGACCGACAACGACTGTGCGGGAGGCCCGACCATGACAGACACGACGACTGCCGCCGATCCGGCCTCCCTCGGGCCGGTCCGGGAAACCGCGGCTGATCGGCGTTCGATGCCGAACCTGTACGACATCGCGCAAGCGGCGGCCGACAAGCATGGGGAGTGCCGCCGACCGATCCCGATGTACTCGTTCGATCCCGACACCGGGGAATCGAAATACGTTGGCGCACCCTGCAAATCAACCGTCGAAAGCGTGTGCCCCTCGTGCGCTGCTCGGGCTCGTGCTTTGCGGATGCAGCAGGCCCACGAAGGCTGGCACATCGAACACGAACCAGTCGACGACAAGCGCGAACCCACCGACCAGCAACGCGAACTGGTCGAGACCCGCGCCCGGTTGATGGACGATTACCAGCGCGCCAAGGCCCAGGACGATCACGACCAGATGGCCGGCATCCGGGAGAGCGTGGCGGATCTGGATGCGGAGTTGCGGGCGACCGGTGTACGCGGGCGTCTTCCTGCGCTGGACCCTGCGCCGAAATCGGAGCGCAAACGGTCGACCCGCCGCCGCCAGGACGTGCCCGACCTGCCCCGCAAGAAGATTGACAAAACCACAATCGGCCGCCAGTACGCGGGCAAGTACCGGCCCTCGACCTTCGCCACAGTCACCTGCGACTCCTACGGGCGGGTCAACCCGGACGGTTCCCCGGTCAACCCGGAAGCCTACGACTACCGGCGCGCTGCCCGTGACATTGTGTTCTGGCCCGCGCTGTTCGACCGGTTCGTCCAGAACTACCGGCGCGCAACCGGCCGCGACATCCAGTACTTCGCCACCGTCGAACCGCAGCGGCGCGGTGCCCCGCACATTCACATGGCAATCCGCGGCACCGACCCCAAGGCGCTGATTCGGCAAATCGTGGCCGCGACCTATCACCGAGTTTGGTCCAGGGCATTCACGTTGCACCGCGCGACTCTCAAAAGACCGTAGAGCAGTGGGCAAACGAGTGGCTGAAGGGGTACGCGAACCACCGCGAAACGACTGTCGAACTGGCGACCTGGCACGTCAAGAAGATCAACGAGGGGTTGGGATCGCTGCAATTGTCGGCGGTGCGGCCGTCCACGGTGAAGAAGTGGATGGTGGCGCTCAAGGATGAGGGCCTGGCCGACAGCTACGTTTACAGCCTGCACTCTCGATTGGCTCAGATCCTCGGTGACGCGATGCACGACGGCCTGTTGGCCCGCAATCCGTGTTCGCGCCGTACGTCGCCGAAGACTGGACAGCAGAAGGTCTATGTAGCGACCTCCGAGCAGGTCTGGGCCCTGCATGATGCGATGCCGGCACATCTTCGCGTGGCGGTACTGCTCGGCGCGTTCGTGGGTCTTCGAATCTCGGAAGCTGCTGGACTGCGGACCGCCGATGTCGATTTCGTGAACGGGGTCGTGCAGCCTCGCCAGCAGTGGCCTGCGCGAGAGTTGAAGACGGAGTCAAGCACAAAGCCGGTGCCGATTCCGGCCGAACTCGTCGCGATGCTCGAAGAGTCGGCCAAGGTCTTTCCTGGTGATCATCTGGTCTGTGATGAATTCGGCAAGCCGGTCTCGCCTTGGGTGATCGGGTGGCATCTGCGGGCAGCGAAGGAGAAAGTTCACGACCTGCCCGAGGCGTTCAGCTTCCAGGACTTCCGGCACTTCTACGCATCTTTGCTCATCCGCCGAGGTGCCGATATCAAGGCCGTCCAGGCTCGCCTACGCCACGGCAGCGCCATCACGACTCTGCGGTACTACGCCCATCTCTGGCCCGATGCCGACGAGACAACGCGTACCGCGGTTGGTGCCGCGATCAAGGATTGGCCCGGTTCCACTGCGTACTCACTGCGTACCGAGACAGAAGAGACGGACTCTACGGATGACCAAGACGGCGGGAATGCGCAGGCAGAAGCCGTTTAGTTGAGTCCCGCGTACGAGTGCAATCCACTCACCACGATGTTGATGATGAACAAGTTGAACAGCATCGCGACGAAGCCGGCGACGTTGATCCAGGCGGCCTTGGTTTCGCGCCAGCCGGAGGTCGCGCGGGCGTGCAGGTACGCCGCGTAGATGACCCAGGCGATGAAGGAGACGGTTTCCTTCGGGTCCCAGCCCCAGAAGCGGCCCCACGCGCTTTCGGCCCAGATGGCGCCGAGGATGATGCCGGTGCCGAAGAGGGGGAAGGCCACGACCGTCGTGCGGTAGGCGAGGCGGTCGAGGGTGCGGGCGTCGGGGAGGCGGCGGGCGAGGGCACCGAGCGGGTTGCTCGACTCCTGGCCTTCCGGCTGGTGCATGCGCAGCAGGAACAGCAGGCTCGCCACACCGGAGAGCATGAAGATGCCGCTGCCGATGCTGACGATGGTGACGTGGATCGGCAGCCAGTACGACTTCAGCGCCGGAACCACGGGCGCGGCGTCGGCGTAGAGCACCTGGCCGGCCAAAAACATCAGGATCAGCACCGGAACCAGCAGGAACACCCACATCGCGCGGTACCGGCGGTCGTGGATGAACACCAGGCCGGTGACCATCGCGGCCGCGGTCGCCATGGTGATGAACTCGTACATGTTGCCGAGCGGGAAGCGGTGGGTCGCGAAGCCGCGCAACACGATCGAGGCCAGGTGCAGGCCGATCGCGACGAAGACGACCGCGAACGCCATATTGCCGAGCTGCTCGGCCAGCGAACGCTTCGGAGCCGGCTCCAGTTTGCCGGGCACGATCGGCCGGTCCGCGCTCACTCCGGAGGAGGCGCCGACGCCGACCAGTTCGCGTTCAAGCTCCTGGGCGCTGGTCACCTTCTTCTTCGCCGAGGCGTACTGCACGATCAGCATCGCCAGCACCAGCAGGTAGACGACGAACGCCGTCTTGAAGGCGAGATTGCTGTAACCGGCGAGTGTTTCGTCGATCGGCATGTTCACTCTCCCGTGCTCTCGGTCCGGGCGACCGGGCGCTGATCCGTGGGGCTGCCGATGTCGGTGCGGTCGGAGCCCAGCAGCCGCGTCAGCAAGCGGTCGAACTCGCCGCCCCAACCCGCTTGGTCGGTGCGGGCCAGCCCACCCATTTCTACTACAGTACGTCGTTCATCGGAACCGCCGTCGTCCGGGCCTTCCGGATAGGCGCGCAACCAGATCCGCCGCCGCTTCACCAGCAGTGAGACGAGCAGCCCGGCCATCATCGTCAACGCGCACACCAGGACCCAGTTCTGCGCGGGGTCGTGGGAAACCTGCAGGTTCGCGTACTGCTGCGCCCCGTCGAAGGTGACCTTGGTGCCGTCGGCCAGTGTCGCCGATTCACCGGGCCGGAGATTGACGCGCTGCTGCTTCGTCAACCGGCCCTGTTTGATCATCTCCGGATCGAGCGAGAACAGCGACTGCGCGCGCCCGGTGTCGAGTCCGGTCTCGCCGCGATAGATGTCGATCGCCACCGCCGGATCGGTCAGTCCGGGATACGAGGAGGTCAGCAGGCTGCCGTGCATCAGTGCAGTGGGCGCGAACAGGCCCTCGATCGCGATCTGGTTCTTGCGCCGCTCATCCTCGCTGCCGTACATGCCGCCCGGCGGGTCGAACCGCATCACGCCGCTGGACAGGAAGGTGGCGCCGTCGTCGGGCCGCCACTGGATGGTCTCGGTGCGCTTCTGCCCGTTCGGATAGGTGACGGTGAACGTCGGCGCGTACCCGTGCCCCTGCAGGTAGACGCGGTCTCCGGCGACGCGCAGCGGATGGTTGACCTGGATGGTGGTGTCACGCCAGGTGTCGGTCGCCAAATCATCGCCGGTCTGATACGAGATGTCGGCGGTGAACATCTCGGCCTGGCCGTTGGGCAGATAGTCGGCCTTGAAGTCCTTGACCCGCACGCAGACCGGGGTCAGCCCGGTGCCGTCGTTGACCCGGCCGGCCTTGAATGAGTCGAAGACCGCGGGTGAGGTGGTGCAGAATCCGGGACCGCCGTCCGCGACGACGATCACGTTGCCCTCGTAGCCGAACAACTTGCCCGCCGCCACCGCGACCAGCAGGCCGACCAGGGCCAGGTGGAAGACCAGATTGCCGAGCTCGCGCAGATAACCCTTCTCCGCCGAGAGGGTCACCTCACCGGGGCGGCCGTTGCGCGCCTCGGATCCGTCCCGCACCACGGTGCGCCAGCCGCGCAGCCCGCGCCGCGCCTGCTCGATCGCCTCGGCAGGGGTGTCGCCGGTGGTGGTCGCGGCGTGGTGCGGCAGCCGGGACAGGTTGCGCGGCACCATGACCGGCGGTGTGCGCAGCGCCTTGTAGTGATCGAAGACGCGCGGCACGATGCAGCCGACCAGCGATACGAACAGCAGGGCGTAGATCGCGGTGAACCAGAAGCTGGAGAACACGTCGAACAGCTGCAGCCGGTCCATCCACGGGCCCAGGGTGCCGCGATCGGCGATGTACTTGTCGACCTTCTGCGGGTTCAGACTGCGCTGCGGCAGCAACGCCCCCGGAATCGCCGCCAGTGCCAGCAGGAACAGCAGCATGAGCGCGGTGCGCATACTGGTCAACCCGCGCCAGGCGTTGCGCAGCAGTGCGAACGCGCGGCGCGGCAGCGACTGACGCGGCGGCTTCGCGGCGGTGGACGGGGGCGTCATCGTGGCAGTCATGGGGCTCAGATCGGCAGGGTTACCTGGGAGACGAAAACATTGCGGATCCATCCGACGAACTGATCCCACATCCCGGTGACCAGTGCGAGGCCGACCACGACGAGCAGGATGCCGCCGATGATCTGGATGGTGCGCGAATTGCGCCGGAGCCAGCCGACTCCGCGCAGCGCGGTGGCCGACCCGAACGCGAGAATCACGAACGGCAGCCCGAGTCCGAGGCAGTACGCCACGATCAGCGCGACACCGCGAGCGGCCGTCGCGCCCTCGGTTCCGGCGGATACCGCCATTACGCCGGAGAGCGTCGGGCCCAGGCACGGCGTCCAGCCGAGCGCGAAGACCGCGCCCAGCAGCGGGGCGCCGACGATTCCGGTGAGCCGGCGCGGATGCATTCTGGTGTCGCGCTGCAACATCGGCACCAGGCCGAGGAACACCAGCCCCATCACGATCGTCACCACACCGCCGATGCGTTGCAGCAGTTCACGATTGACGTTCAGGGTCTGGATGACACCGAAGACCGTCGCCGAGGCCAGCACGAACACCACGGTGAAACCGGCGACGAAGAGCCCGGCCGCACCCGCGACCCGCATCCGGCCGGTGCGCAGCGCGACGGCCGCACTCTTGCCCTGGGCTTCGCCGACGGTGACCGGCGGCGCTTCGGCGCCCACGAGCCCGGCCAGATACGACAGATATCCCGGCACCAGCGGCACCACACACGGCGAGGCGAACGAGACCAATCCGGCGAGCAGGCAGGCGCCCAGCGCCAGCAGCAGCGGCCCGGTCGCCGCGGTCTGCTGGAACGATTCGCCGACGGAAGCCAATGCCGGCGAGGCGACGGCTGTCACTGCCGGCCCTCCTGCGCGACCTGGTTCACCACCGGCAGCAGATCCTCGGCCAGCAGTGACCGCAGGAAGACCGCGGCGACGCGATGCTGCCGATCGAGCACCAGCGTCGTGGGGATGACGCTGGTCGGGAATTTGCCGCCGAGCGCCAGCAGGCTGCGCATCTCGGGGTCGTAGATGGACGGGTAGCCGACGTGATTGTCGGTCACGAAGTCGCGCGCCTTGTCCTGTTGCGGGTCACGCACGTTGATCCCCAGGAAGGCGACGCCCTTGTCCTTGGACTGTTCGTAGACCTGTTCCAGCGCGGGCGCTTCGGCGCGGCACGGCCCGCACCACTGTCCCCAGAGGTTCAGTACGACGACCTGATTCGGGAAGTCGTCGACCGAGACGGTCTTGCCGGTCATCAGATTCGGCCCCGAGAGGTGGCCGATCGTGCCGCGGGCGGCCGGTGGGTCGTACCGGATATCGGTTTTGCCGCCGGGTGAGACGAAATCGAAGGTGCCGCCCTGGGCGACCGCGTCGTTACCCGACGAACAGCCGGCCAGCGCGGCGACGACCGCCACGCAGGCCAGCAGCATCGGCAGCAGACGCCGGACCGCCCCGCTCACGCCCCGGTCACCCTGGGATCCGAGCCGCCGGACGGCTCGGAGTAGACGATGTCGATCAACGTATCGCCTTGGTACACAAGCGAAGTCAGCGAGGCCAGCGAGCACTGCCGCTGCCGCGGATCGTGCCACAGCCGCTTCCCCTCCAGGAAGCGCCGCAACGTCCACACCGGCAGCTGATGCGACACCACCACGGCCTCGTGCCCGGTCGCCTCCACCCGCGCCTTGTTCACGGCGGCGAGCATGCGATGCGCGATCTGCAGATACGGCTCACCCCACGACGGGGTGAACGGATCGCGCAACTTCCACCAGTGCCGCGGCTTGCGCAGCGCGCCGTCCCCGACCGACACCCGCAGCCCCTCGAAGGTGTTGCCGGCCTCGATGAGGTTGTCGTCGGTGCGCACGATCAGCCCGTGCTGTCCGGCGATCGGCGCGGCGGTCTCCTGGGCGCGCTGCAGCGGCGAGGCGACGACCAGGGCGACGTCGTGATCGGCCAGGGTGCGCGCGACCGTCGCCGCCTGCGAACGACCCGTCACCGAGAGGCTGAAACCGGGCAGGCGGCCGTACAGGATGCCCTTGGGGTTGTGCACCTCGCCGTGGCGCATCACGTGCACGATGGTCTCGGTATCCGAGGCGACGTCGCCGGGTAGCGAGGGAATCTTGCCGGCATCGGCTCCCGAGTCCGCGCCGGGCCCCTGCGAGGGTTCGGCTTCCCCGTTCGCCGCGGCGTCCCCGGGCGACGCCGGTTCTTCGTGCGAGGGGGATTCTGTTGCGGCAGTGACGGATTCGAGCTGATCTGAGTCGCTCACGCGCGGGATCCTTCGGGTGTGGCGGCCGCGGCTGCCGCGGCGGCGGCGGGCAGTGCGGCAGCGATACGGTCGAATGCGTCCTCGTCGAGGGCAGCCGAGACGAACCAGGCCTCGAACGGGCTCGGCGGCGCGTAGACGCCACGTTCCAGCAGCGCGTGGAAGAAGGCCGGGAAGCGCCAGGTGGCGGTGGCCTTGGCGGTGGCGTAGTCGGTAACCGGACCCTCGGCGAAGAACACGCTCACCATATTGCCCGCGAATTGCACGGTGTGCGGGACCCCCGCGGTGGTCAGAGCCTCGGTGATCAGGGATCCGAGGCGTTCGGCGTTGCGGTCGAGGGCGGCGTAGACGTCCGCGTCGGCGGCACGCAGCGTGGCCAGCCCGGCGGCCACCGCCACCGGATTCCCCGAGAGCGTGCCGGCCTGGTAGACCGGCCCGATCGGCGCGAGGTAATCCATGACCTCGGCGCGGCCGCCGAAGGCCGCGGCGGGTAGTCCGCCGCTCATCACCTTGCCGAAGGTGTACAGGTCGCCCGCCACCGGATCGCGCCCGTACCAGCCCGCGGCGCTCACGCGGAAGCCCGTCATGACCTCGTCCATGATCAGCAGGGCGCCGTGTTCGCTGGTCAGCTCGCGCAAGCCGGCGTTGAATCCGGGCAGCGGCGGGACCGCGCCCATATTACCGGCGGCGGCCTCGGTGATCACGGCGGCGATCTGGCCCGGATATTCGGCGAAGGCCGTGGCGACGGCTTCGAGGTCGTTGTAGGGCAGCACGAGGGTGTCGGAGGCCTGCGCTCCGGTCACGCCCGGCGAGGTCGGCAGACCCAGGGTCGCGACGCCCGAGCCGGCATCGGCCAGCAGTGCGTCGACATGGCCGTGATAGCAGCCGGCGAACTTGACGATCTTGCTGCGCCCGGTGAATCCGCGTGCCAGCCGCACCGCGCTCATGGTGGCCTCGGTACCGGAGTTCACCAGCCGCACCCGCTGCACCGGATCGACGCGAGCGGCGATCGCCTCGGCCAGTTCGATCTCGGCCTCGGTCGGCGCGCCGAAGGACAGCCCGCCGGTGGCGGCGCGCTGCACCGCGTCCACGACGGCCGGATGGGCGTGCCCGAGGATCATCGGCCCCCAGGAACACACGAGGTCCACATAGTCGTTGCCGTCGGCGTCGGTGAGCGTGTATCCGCGCGCCGAAGCGATGAATCGCGGGGTGCCACCCACCGAATTGAAGGCCCGCACAGGCGAGTTCACACCGCCGGGAATGATCGCGGCGGCGCGTTCGAAGAGTCGGGCGGAGACCGGCACGTTTACCTGGGTCGCGCGCGGAGAAGAACTCACGACCACCAGTGTCGCAGCCCCCGCCGAAGCGGTCGACGACAGGGTGTAGTGGGGTGAGCCACCCCACAAGCCGAGGCGCCACATTGTACCCCCACCGACCCGACCAGCAGTTTGCCGAGAGTTTCCTCACACGCGCCGGTCAGCGGCGTTACCGCAACACGCGGCGTAAATTTCCTGCCATAAGGGTTGTCGCTGAGTTGCCCATGCGTAACCTCGTACCCACCATCACGCTCACGGCCGGGAGGGTTCATGCGGAAAGCAGTATTCGGGGTAGCCCTGTTGACAACCCTCGTCGGCTCGGTCGCGGCGGCGACTCAGGCGGCCGCCGTGACGCCGGTGGTCCAGCCCGACCAGCAGCGCGCCGGAGTCATCCTCACCCACGACGAGACCGCCGCACTGGGCGACGGGCCGATTCCCGCACTGGTCACCATGGTCGTTCCGATGAACCGGATCGGGGCGGGCCTCAAACCGGACACCCAGCTCTATCACGACGAGAACGGCAATGTGCACGCCTCACTGCGGCAGGTGATCGAGGAGGCGGCGAGCCATCCGGACGGGAGCGTCGTGGTGATGGCGAACGTCCCCGGATCGCACGGCACGCGCCTGCTCGACGTTTTCCAGCAGTGGCACTGACCGACGCGGTTCAGGAGACCGGAACGCCCAGGCACAGCAGGGCATAGCCGGTGGACAGCAGGCAATTCAGTGGCGTGGGAAGCAGATCCAGCAGCGAGACCTGATCGGCGCGCAGCGGAGAGACCGCGCCGATGGCCTGCGGATCGGCGGAACTCGCGCCGGTAACGCTCGGCCCGGACGTCTGCGAGGCGGTCGCCGAAGCGTCTGCGGCCGAGGGGCTTTCGGGGGCCGCGGTGGCCACGGCGACCGGCGCCATACCGATCGCCGCGGCTGCGAGAATTGTGAACGAGGTCTTCCGCACTGCTCGGGTGCGCGTCATGGTGCTCATTTTCCGGCAATACCCACAACACTCGATCCGCTATCGGGCGACGCGCCGCGAATTCGGGTGCGGCTGTGGCGAACAGGCGTGTCAGCGCGGGCGAACCGCGCACCGCACCACCAGATCGATGGCCGCGAGGCCCGCGGCCGTGACCAGTACGGTGGCCAGCGCGAGCCACGGACCGGCGTAGTGGGTGGATTCGAAGGCGGGCTGATCCCCCGCCGCCGCGAACCAGGTCCGATGGACACCGAGCCGCCAGCTGGGCACGGCGGCCACCGCGCAGACCACGACCAGCACCAGATCGAGCAGGATCCACAGCCGGCGCATCACGCCACGTCCTCCTTGCCCTCGACAACCTCGTCGTCCCCGGAACAGCTCACCGCGCCCGCCGGAGCTTCGGCGCCATCGGACTCGTTCGGGGCGGCGGTCTCGATCTTCGCCGACCGGGGCGCCGCTGGTTCCTCGGTCACGGGCGCCGAACCCTCGGCGAGCCGGTCGAGCGCGGCGCTCAACTGCGCGCGCAACTGCCGATGATCGCGCGCCCAGGCCTGCACCATGGCGCCGTCGCGCAATTTCAGGCCGATGCCGCGGCGGCGGCGCGGCACTCCGGTCAGCTCACCCAGTGCGCGGGCCGACTCCCAGGGCTCGTCATCCCACGATTCCTCGTCGAGTTCGGGAAAGACTCGCGCGATCGAACTCAGCGGCAGCGTTTCGGTGCCCGCGCGCAGCACGGAGTCGGTGAGTTCGACGCTGACGTGACGTTTTCCGGCCACGACCTGCAGAGTCACGAATCCGGCGAGCAGAATCGCGCAGAAGGCGAGGCCGAACCAGTGCACCGGGCCGCGCCGCAGCGCGAGTTCCAGGATCAGCACGAACAGACAGAGCAGCGGGCCGTAGGCGACCGTTCGCCAGCGGGCACCGGGCTCACTGAACAGCACGGAATCCGGCCGCACCGCGGCGGTGGGTTGGGCGTCGCTCACGCAGGACCTCCGAATACGACGCGCGTGCCGGCGCGAGCGGGTGGCGGCGAAGTCAGCCGACCTTCCCCGGGAGCAGCAGGCCGGCGAGGGTGAGCAGCGCCAAGAGCAGCAGCAAACCCATCACCAGAACATCGCGTCGAATGCTTTGTCGCTGCTGAATCACCACGCGCATCGATGTCTCCGATCCACCGAAGCCATCCGTGCTGCGCTCTCATCGCGGTAGCCGATCGATGCGACCACCGACCGAAAAACCACATCCGAAGAACAACGCACAATCAACGACTTTCAGTTCCCGAGCTCTCTGTGACAACCCTCACCATACATCCCGGTCGGCACGCGACAAATTCGGCCTCGCGTCTCAGTGGCCGTTCGCTCGGAAAAACGCCTCGGATTCCTTTCTGCGGCAGAGGAATACGGCTCCGCAGGCCAGAACCGCCTGTAATATCGCCGCGGCCCCAATCAGCACCGCCGGGCCGCCGGCGACCGCGCCGAGGCCGAACATCGACCCGATGGCGCCGAGCACCAGCACCACGGTCGCCACATCGGCAACCGTGCGCGCCCACAGTCGGCCGCGGCCGAGTTGGTACACCACGGCCACCGCGCCGATCCCGGCGGCGAGGCCGTAGGTGAGGACCAGCACCTCGAGAATCGAGACCACCAGCTCCATCTGCGCCACGCTGAAGTCGGGCCGCTCGCCGTGCAGCTGGTCGTAGAAGTCCTGGGCGACCTGGCGGCGATTGCCGAGGCGGTCGACCGCGCCGAGGATCAACCGCAACACCCCGAGCGCGACCACGGCCCACCACAGCTGGCAGGCGGTGCGCACATCCTCGGGTCTGGTTCGAATGCCGGGCTCGGCCGGGAGGGTCGCCGGATTCACGACAGCCAGTGCGCGGCCTCGGTGGCCCAGTAGGTGAGCACGATGTCCGCGCCCGCCCGGCGGATGCCGAGAAGCGATTCGAGGATGGCGCCGCGGCGGTCGATCCAGCCGCGTTCGGCGGCGGCGGTGATCATCGCGTACTCGCCCGAGATCTGATAGGCGGCGACCGGAACCGGCGAATGATCGGCGACATCGCGCAGGATGTCGAGATACGACATGGCCGGCTTGACCATCACGATGTCGGCGCCCTCGGCCAGGTCCAGTTCCAGCTCACGCAGCGATTCCCGCCGATTCGCCGAATCCTGCTGATATGTCCGGCGATCGCCCTGCAGCGACGAGCCGACGGCTTCCCGGAACGGGCCGTAGAACGCCGAGGCGTATTTGGCCGCGTAGGCGAGGATCCCGGTATCGATATGACCGGCCGCATCCAGTCCGGCGCGGATCGCACCGACCTGGCCGTCCATCATGCCGCTGGTGCCCAGCAGTTCGGCGCCGGCCTCGGCCTGGGCCAGCGCCATCTCCACGTAGCGTTCCAGGGTCTCGTCGTTGTCGACGGAGCCGTCGCCGGCCAGGACACCGCAGTGCCCGTGATCGGTGAATTCGTCCAGACAGGTATCGGCCATCACGACGGTGTCACCGCCGACCTCCTCGGCCAGCGCGCGCAGGCCGCGATTGAGGATGCCGTCCGGGGCACTGGCCTGGCTACCCACCGCATCCTTGTCCTCCGGACGCGGCACGCCGAACAGCATCAGCCCACCGACGCCCGCCCCGACCGCCTCGGCCGCGGCCTTGCGCAGCGAATCCATCGAATGCTGGTACACACCGGGCATCGAACTGATTTCGCGCGGTTCGGCCAGTCCGTCGGCGACGAACATCGGTAGTACCAATTGCCTTGCTTCCAAGGTGGTTTCGGCGACGAGGCGACGCATCGCGGGGGTACGACGCAACCGCCGCGGGCGGTCCATTCCGGTCATAACCGCACGATACGCCGCGCGGGAGCCCGGCTCCCAGGCACCTCCCGACCGGTTGGCGTGGGTCACACCCGGCAAATCACGGGCGACGCACCGGCGACGCGGGCGCGGCGCCGAAACCCGTTGCGGCGAGCGGTTTTTGTCGGTGCCCTCCGGTAGAATCGAAGATGTGTTCGAGGGGATTCGTCAACAGTCGAACCGGCCTCGGTAGCGCGCTACTGCCCACGGCGCGCAACCGATCGATCGGCGGTGGGACGGACTGCCCATATCCGTCCCGCCTTCGATTCGGCCCATCGACGACCCGATGAATCTCCATCCGAGGGGAGGATTCTCATGCCCACCGCACCGACGATCATCGATCCCTACGCGCCGCTGGTGAAACAGGCCCTACCGGCCGGCCGGCCGCGCTCCTGGTACGTCATGCACAACCGCAGGTTGAAGGCCATGCGGCTGGCCATCGCCCTGCTCGACTCCGGCGTCTACCGCGCCAACCTCGCCGACAACCAGACCATTCGGCACACCGCCGAGGTCGTCGGCATCCGGCCACCGTCGAACAAGACCTGCAGCCTCGTCCGCGACCTGATGCGCGTACGCCGGGTGTGAGTGCCTCTTCCTCAGTACCGCTCAGCGGCCCCGGTTATCGAGCCGCTCAGCGGCTGCGGTCATCGAGCCGCTCAGCGGCTGCGGCGGCTCTTCTTGCGCGGCGGGGGCAGCAGGCCCTCGGCGCGCAGGTGGGCGGCGTGTTCGGCCAGGGCGTCGACCAGCGGGCCGACCTGGGCGATCTCGGGTTGCACATCCACGCGCAGGCCGAATTCGATTGCGGTCTCGGCGGTTTTGGGGCCGATGCAGGCAACGATGGTGCGCGCGTGCGGCTTTCCGGCGATACCGACCAGATTCCGGACCGTGGACGAGGAGGTGAACAGCACGGCGTCGAAACCGCCGGTCTTGATCATCTCCCGGGTTTCGGCCGGCGGCGGCGAGGCCCGCACGGTGCGGTACGCGGTGACATCGTCGATCTCCCAGCCGCGGTCGCGCAGGCCCTCGGCCAGAGTTTCGGTGGCGATATCGGCGCGCGGCAGCAGCACGCGGTTGACCGGGTCGAAAACATCGTCGTAGGGCGGGAAGTCGGCCAGCAGACCTTCCGAGGACTGCTCACCGCTGGGCACCAGTTCGGGATTGATACCGAACGAGCGCACCTTGTCGGCGGTCGCCTCACCGACGCAGGCGATCTTTACACCGGAGAAAGCCCGTGCGTCCAAACCGAATTCGCCGAACTTCTCCCACACCGCGCGCACGGCGTTGGTCGAGGTGAACACGACCCACTGGTAGCGCCCGTCGACCAGGCCCTTGACCGCGCGCTCCATCTGCGCGGGGCTGCGCGGCGGCTCGACGGCGATGGTCGGCACCTCCATCGGGATGGCGCCGTGCATGACGAGCTTCTCGCTCATCTCGCCGGCCTGCTCCTTGGTGCGCGGCACCAGCACGGTCCAGCCGTACAGCGCCCGCGACTCCCACCAGGACATCTTGGCGCGCTTCTCAACCTCCTTGCCGACCGTGACCACCAGCGGTCCGACCAGTTCGGAAGCGGCGGAGTTCAGGGTGGCCAGCGTCGCCTCGATGGTGCGCTGCTGCCGGGTGGTGCCGCGCACGGTCACGGCCACCGGGGTCTGCGGGGCGAGACCGTGCTCGACCAGCGCGCTCGCCGTTTCGGCCAGGTGGCCGGAGGTGGCGTGCAGCACCAGCGGGCCGGGAGCGGCCGCGACCGAGGCCCAATCCACCTCACCGCGCACGTCGACCTCGGTGTGCGAGGAGCCCAGGGCGATACCGGCGTAGGCCGGAACCGTGGTCGCCGAGGGCAGCCCGGGCAGCACCTCGAAGTTCATATGCGACCGGGTGACGGCGTTGACCTCGGAGATCACCGAATCGGTGGTCATCGGATCGCCGGAGACCAGCCGCACCACATCGTGTCCGGCGCGGGCCTCGTGGACCAGCGTCTTCGCGACCTCGGCCGGCTCGCCCAGCGCGGGGCGCACATCGACGGCGGATTCCCCGTCGGGACCCGGCTCGACGGCGGTGCCGATCATGGCCAGCACGCCCTTGTCGACATCGGGGTCGGTGAACGCCAGCCGGGCTCGTCCCAGCACCTCGCGGGCGCGGACCGTGAGCAGTGCCGGGTCACCAGGACCCGACCCGACGAACAAAATCCGACCGGGATGTTTCTTGGTGGCTCGGCTCATGGCTTGTTCTCCATCGGGCTGGGATTGGTGAAGTCGGACGCGCCGGCGGATACCTCGCCGGCCAGCAGGTCGCGCGCCCCCAGCTCCAGGAGCTCACGCGCCAGATCGCGGCCCAGCTGCTCTGCGTTCGCGAGCGAGCCGACCGCCGAGGCCCGGATGACATCCGAACCGTCGATCGCCGCCGCGCCGCCGCGCAGCGACAGTTCCTCCACCACGCGGCCCTCGTCGTCGAGCGATTCGACGACTTCGGCGAGCGCACCGACCGGCGCCGTGCAACCGGCTTCCAGTTCGGCGAGCAGCGCGCGTTCGGCGACAACCGTGGCGCGACTGCCCGGATCGTCGAGGGTGGACAGGATGCTGACGAGATCGCTTTCCTCGCTGCGGCATTCGACCGCGAGCGCGCCCTGGGCCGGTGCCGGCAACATCTGCACGGGCTCCAGGGCCTCGGTGACCGAACCGAGCCGGTCCACGCGGGACAGCCCGGCCCGCGCGACGACCACGGCGTCGAGTTCCCCCTCGGCGACCTTGCGAAGTCTGGTGTCGATATTGCCGCGCAGCGGCACGATCTCGAGGCCGAGGCCGAGGGCGCGCAACTGGGCGGCACGCCGCGGTGCGGACGTGCCGACCCGGGATCCGGCGGGCAGTTCGCCCAGTACCAGACCGTCGCGGGCCACCAGGGCGTCACGCGGATCCTCGCGCGGCGGTATCGCGGCGATGGTGAAGCGCGGGTCGGGCGCGGTGGGCAGATCCTTGTAGGAGTGCACCGCGATATCGACGGTCCCGGCGGCCAGTTCCTCGCGCAGCGCGGCGGTGAACACCCCGACACCGATCTTCTCGACCGGATCGGAGGATTTGTCGCCGGCCGTCTTCACGATCACCAATTCGGCGTGCTGCCCGGCGGCGATCAGCGCGTCGCGCACGGTGCCTGCCTGGGTCAGTGCCAGCACGCTGCCGCGGGTGCCGATCCGCCACGGGGTATCCGTGGTGCCACGTCGCGTCATGTTGTGCTCCTGCGTGTCGACCCCGGTGGCCGCGCCCCCGAATGCGGTGGCCGTATCAGCGCTCACTGCGGATGCCCCTGTTCGTCTCCGAGATGGCTCGTGGTGAAGTCGTCGGCCAGTTCGCCGCCGAGAGTGGCGATTTCCATCGGCGCCGCAACCGCTTGTGCCGCACCGGGTTTCAATTCGAACAGCTCACGCAGCGCCTCGGCGTAGCTGCCGCCGCCGGGCGCCGAGGCCAGCTGCTTGACCCGGACCGTGGGCGCGTGCAGCAGTTTGTCGACCACCCGGCGCACCGTGCGGGCCACCTCTTCGCGCTGCGGATCGCCGAGATCGGGCAGTTTGGATTCCAGCCGCATCAGCTCCGCCTCGACCACCTCGGCCGCGCGCTGGCGCAGGGCCGCGACGGTCGGGGTCACCTCGGCCATCCGCTGGCCGGACAGATATTTGGCGAGTTCCTCGGCGACCAGGGCGCGCGCGGCGCTGGTGTCGTCGGCCGCCGCACCCGCCGCGGGATCACGCTGCAGCGTCTCCATGTCGATGACGGTGACATCCGGCAGTCCTGCCACCGCGGGATCCACATCGCGCGGCAGGCCCAGATCGCAGATCACCATCTGATGTCCGGCGCGGGAGACGTTGAGCGCCCGGTGGGCGTCGGCCAGGCTCACCACCGAACCGACCGCGCCGGTGCTGGTGATCACGATGTCGGCATCGGCCATGGCGTTCACCAGATTCGACAGCTCCATCGCGGTCGCCGGTGCGCCGTGCATGGTGGTCGCGGTGTGGGCCAGCCGCTGGGCCCGCTCGAGAGTGCGGTTGACCACGACGATTCGGCCGATTCCGGCCCGTGCCAGATGGGCCACCGACAGCCCGCCCATCGCGCCCGCGCCGACCACGACCGCGGTGCGGCCGGCCAGGTCGCCGAGCACGTTCGCGGCGCGCTCCAGGGCGACCGACACAACCGAGGCGCCCGCGCGGTCGATCCCGGTCTCCGAATGCACCCGCTTGCCGACGCGCAGGGCGTGCTGGGCCAATTCGTGCAGGGTGCGCCCGGCGGCCTGCTGGGCGTCGGCGGCGGCGTACGCCGAGCGGATCTGGCTGAGCACCTGCTGCTCGCCGACGACCATCGAATCCAGGCCGCTGGCGACCGCGAACAGATGTTCCGCCGCCGCCTCGCTGTAGCGCACGTAGGCGTGCCTGGTCAGTTCGGGCAGTGGCAGATCGGAATGCTTGGCCAGCAGATCGCCGACCTCGGCCAGGCCGCCGTGGAAGGCGTCGACCACGGCGTAGATCTCGACGCGGTTGCAGGTGGAGACGATCATCGCCTCGGAGATGTGCTGGGAGGCCAGCATGCGATCGGTGAGCTTGGGCCGGTCCTCCTCGGTGACCGCGACCTTCTCCAGCACCGCCACGGGAGCGCTGCGATGCGAAATTCCGACGAGAAGCACACTCATGGTGCGACCACCGATCCCTTGCTGGTTGGCTCCGTTGCCGAATGCGAGGTTGTCTTGCGGGGTGTGGGCTGGTGGGCCGCGCGTCCAGCCATCCGGCGCCCGATCGGGGTGGAGACCGCGTGCACGGTCTCCCCCGCGGCGACGCGCTCGGTGGCCGCCGGCTCGGTCGCCTCGAGTTCCGCGCTGCGAGCGCGCTCGAACGACAGCATCTGCAGTTCGACGGCGAGGTCGACGCGGCGGACCTCCACGGTGGCCGGAACCGCCAGGTTCACCGGCGAGAAGCTGAGAATGCACTGCACCCCGGCGGCGACGAGTTCGTCGCAGACGGCTTGGGCCGCGGCATCGGGAACGGTGACCACCGCGATCGTGGGCGCGAGTTCGGCGACCGTGGTCCGTAGCCGGGCGGTGTCGAGCACCCGCAGCCCGGCGACCGAGGCGCCGATCACCGCGGGATCGTTGTCGAAGATGCCGACCATGGTGAATCCGCGCCGCGAGAATCCGCCGTAACCGGCCAATGCCCGGCCCAGATTCCCGGCGCCGACCAGGATCACGCGATGGCCGTCCGCCAGGCCGAGAACGTCTTCGATGCGGTTGCGCAGCTTGGCCACGTCGTAGCCGACGCCGCGAACACCGTTGGGGCCGAGGAAGGATAGATCCTTGCGAAGCTTGGCCGAACCGACACCCGCCGCGACAGCCAGTTCTTCACTCGATACGATGAGCACACCCTCGTCGGCCAGGACGGCGAGCACTCGGAGGTAGGTGGCCAGACGGGTCACCGTCGCCTGCGGGATGTCCTTGTTGATGGATTTGCCGGAAACGCTGTTCAGAGCTCTGCCGGAGACGCCACCTGGCGTCTCATGCTGCTCTGTCACGTCGTTCGGCTCCTCGTCCGGCCGGGGGGTAGTGTCCGGGTTTTCGCTTGGTCCACCGCCGACACCGGGCACAGGCATCGGTCTCGGATCGGTATTGGTACACGGGGTGCGGTTGCGTCCGCCGCCAGAAGCAGGCGGGTCGCGTGTCACCACCGTAACCGCTTGTGAAGCCCTGCACAAAGTCGGTGAATTCAGTCACTCTCCACTCGTCGGCTCCACGAATGCCTGCTCACATTCAACCGCCGTGTAGCACCGGCTTCGGCGCAGGCACGCCGGACCCTCGATTTCCCCGCGCGAATGCGGCGATTCGCGGCTAATCGCAGGTCTGTCGGCACGGTGGCATTTAATGGCGATATGAGTACTGCCACGCATTCGGTGACTTTGCTGACCCGCGAGGGCTGCGGTATGTGCACGGTCGCACTGACGCAACTGCGCGCCATCTGCGCCGACTTCGGGCTGGAACCGGCGACCGTCGATGTGGACGCGGCGGCGGCCACCGACCCGTCGCTGCGGGCCGAGTTCGGCGACCGGCTGCCGGTGGTGCTGCTCGACGGCCGCGAACACAGTTACTTCGACGTGGACGAATCCCGGTTGCGGGCCGATTTGAGTCGCTGAGCACACATCGCCGAGCAGCCGTCGGGACAACGCTGTGCTCGGCTAATGTTGGAGTGTTCGCGCGAACAGGCGGAGGTACTGGTGCCGGAACGATCGAAAGATGCGAGGACGGGCTTCATCGCGGGAAGGTTCGGCGAATTCCCGGCGCGCTGGGGGCAGGGTCTGTCGGACCAGCTCACGCGGATCGCGCGCAGCCCGTTCGGGCCCAGCGAGGAGGAGGTACGCGCCAACCTCGCCGGTGAGGCCAGCGCCGATGCCGCCCTCGCGCTGCACGACGCGGAATTGGCCGAAACCTATGGCGCCGAAGCCGATTCGGAATTACCGCCCCATGCGCGCCCGCCGCGCGACCTGACCGCTGCGGCATTTTTCGACGTGGACAACACGATGGTGCAGGGCGCCTCGATCGTGCACTTCGCGCGCGGCCTCGCGGCGCGGAAATATTTCAAGACTTCCGACCTCGTCGATATGGCCTGGAAGCAGGTGAAATTCCGGGTCACCGGTAAGGAAAGCCAGGGCGATATGGCCAGCGGCAAGGAAAAGGCGCTGTCATTCATCGCCGGCCGCTCGACTGCCGAACTCGCGGCCCTGGGCGAGGAAATCTACGACGAAATCATCGCCGACAAGATCTGGCCCGGCACCCGCGCGCTAGCGCAAATGCATCTGGACGCCGGTCAGCAGGTGTGGCTGGTGACCGCCACGCCGGTGGAACTCGCGCAGGTCATCGCGAAGCGCCTGGGATTGACCGGCGCGCTGGGCACGGTCGCCGAAAGTGTGGACGGCGTCTTCACCGGACGGCTGGTCGGCGATATTCTGCACGGCCTGGGCAAGGCACATGCGGTGCGCACCCTGGCCATTCGCGAGGGGCTCAATCTCAAACGCTGCACGGCCTATTCCGACAGCCACAACGACGTGCCGATGCTCTCGCTGGCCGGTACCGCGGTGGCGATCAACCCGGATTCGGACCTGCGTGAGGTCGCCAAGAATCGCGGCTGGGAGATCCGCGATTTCCGCACCGGACGCAAGGCCGCCAAGATCGGCGTTCCCACCGCATTGGCGCTGGGTGCGGCCGGTGGGGCGGCGGCGGCCGTCCTCACCCGCAGGCGCGAACAGCACGGCTGAGATTTTCCGGAAGGAAACGATCGAGCCTCCTCGCCGCAGCGAGGAGGCTCGATTTCTCCGGCTCTGTTCCGGCGTCAGCCGGTAAAGGGGTTACGCCGCTTGGTGAGCAGTTTGTACAGCGTCTGCTGGATGGTCTCGCGGACCTGATCGGTGACCTCGAACATCGTCATCGGATCGTCGGCGGCCTCGGCCGCATAGTCCTCGGTCGCGATGGGCTTGCCGAATTCGATGGTCCACTTCGACGGCAACGGGATCGCGCCCAGCGGTCCCAGATGCGGAAATGTCGGAGTCACCGGGAAATACGGCAATCCGAGCAGGCGTGCCAACGGCTTGATGTCGGCGAGTTTCGGATAGATCTCCTCGGACCCGACGATCGAGCACGGAATGATCGGCACACCGGTTTTCACCGCCGCCGAGACGAATCCGCCGCGCCCGAAGCGCTGCAGCTTGTAGCGCTCCGAATACGGCTTGCCGATGCCCTTGAAGCCCTCGGGGAACACCCCCGCGACCTCGCCCGACCGCAGCAGCCGCTCGGCGTCGGCGGGGCAGGCCAGGGTGTGGCCCGCCTTGCGGGCCAGCCCGCCGACCACCGGCGTCTCGAACACCAGATCAGCGGCCAGCAAGCGCAGCGACCGATGGGCGGGATGCCGGTCGTGCACGGCCAGCTGCAGCATCAGCGCGTCCAGTGCCACCACGCCGGCGTGATTGGAAACCACCAGCGCACCACCGGTGGACGGAATGTTGTCGATGCCGTTGACATCCACCCGGAACCACAGATCCGACAGTGGCCGCAGGGTCGGCAGGATGACCGATTCGAGCAGATGCTCGTCCCGCCCGAATTCGTCGACCTGGTAGTCCCCGGTGAGGCGGCGGCGGGCGAAATCGGCGGTATTGCGAATACCGTCGGCCACCGCACTCCGCACCAGATCACCCAGCGAGCGCGGCGGTGCCGATTCGGCCAGCCGCTCGGTCAGCGAGGTCACCGGCTGCAGGGCCGACTCTCCGGGCCAGCGCCGCGACGCCGGGCGCTGCCGGGCCTCGAAATCCGTCTCGTGCAGGTGAATGACTTTGGCCACGTCGTTCATCGATGTGCTCCCGTCCCGGCCCCGACGAGGCCGAGGAGTCTGTTTTCTGCAGCGTCGATCCAGCGCGGATCGATGACGGGCCGCAACGCTGCGCCCCCGATGAAGTCGTCGAACGCCTGCACCGTCGTCCAACGCGGTGCGAAGCCGAGTTCGGTACGCATTCTCGTGGTGTCCAATCCACAGCCGAAGTGGAAGTAATCGATCTGCTCGGTGGTGAACTCACGCATCACCGGGCCCATGAACGACCGGCCGACCGTCTGGAAAACACTCATCGGCACCGGTAGTTCGACGCGACCGGCGCGGCGGATGGCTTGCGACAATGCCAGCGCCCCGTCACCGGCGACATTGAAGGTGCCGCCGGGTGCGGAATGCGCGGCATGCGCCAGCACCGCGATCGCGTCCTCTTCGTGCAACAGCTGCATACGGGGGTCGCGGCCGAAGATCGTCGGCGTGATCGGGGAGCGGAAATACTGCACGCCCCGGCCCGCCAGACGCGGCCCCACTATCGGTGCGAATCGCAGGATCGTCGCGGCGATATCCGGACGCCGGCGCGCCATTCCGCGGACGAATCCCTCGACCTCGATCATGTCGCGCGCGAACCAGCCCTTCGGCGGCGTGCGCGCACTCATTTCCTCGGTGAATTTCGCCGGATCCTTCGGACCGCAACCGTAGACCGCCGAGGAGGAGCGGACCACGACACGGCGCACACTCGGCGCCTTCTGGCAGACCGCCATCAGCTGCATGGCGCCGAAGACGTTGTAGTCCTTCATCGCCGCCCGGCCGCCACCGGCGGGCGGGCGGGACAGTACGGCCGGATGCACGACGGTGTCGACCTTATTTCCGTCGATCACCTTGCGAATCAACGGGTTTCGAATATCGGCGCGCACGAACTCGGCGCGTCCCATCCGGCGCAGCAGATCGCGACTGGGCATGCGGGCATCGACCGCGATGACTCGTTCGATCGCGGGATCGGCCGCCAGCCGAGTGACGACATTGCCGCCGAAGAAGCGGCTCGCGCCGGTGACGAGGACAACTTTGGGCGGCTGGTCGTTGCGGCCAGCCGTACGCCCGTCCCGCATATCCGAACCCACGCCGAATCCCACCTGTGCACCCCTGCTTGGCTAGTTCCGTTAACCAGAGTAGCGGCTGTTACGGAGGTGGCCGAGAGTATTAACCAGGATCTAACGATGACTTCAGTCACCGGAAACAAATGCCGAAGCCCGCCACCCAAGTCGGCGGCGGGCTTTCAGCTAATTTCCAGCGTGTAAGTTTACTTGCCGAGTTTGCGACGCTGCACGCGCGTACGGCGAAGCAGCTTGCGGTGCTTCTTCTTCGACATCCGCTTACGGCGCTTCTTGATCACAGAACCCATAGGGTTGTTCCTCGCGTTCTCTCTCTACCCTCGGCACGCACGCCGGTTACGTACGCCCATCTTCCGGTTCGCTCGGCGGCCGCCTGGCAACCAGTGTTCAGCTCCCGACCTGACCCAGATCGGCAGCGGGTAACACAACGGTGGTTCATCGTACCGGGCCAACCCACGGCGAACGAAACGGGCACCGCTGTGCCCGGTCGCCGACACCGCCGACCGGCGTTCGCACGCTGCTATCCGGCGTCGAAGTACGACGTCTGCAGGTAGTCGTGCACCGCCTTGGCATGTACCCGGAACGATCGACCGACTCTGACAGCGGGTAGTTCTCCCGAGTGAACCAGCCGATACACCGTCATCTTGGAAACCCGCATCAGATTCGCCACCTCGGCAACGGTGAGGAACTGTGTTCCTCCACCGCCGATGACAGGACCGGAACTCGCAGAGCTGTTTCCAGACATCATTGCACCACTGACCTCCGGCACGTCCGCGCCGCCGGCTTCCCCACCGGCGGAACAGACACGCACGTGCTCCCCCGAGCTTAGCGTTACCAGTGGGATTGCTGCGACGGGTGGGAGAAATAGCAGTGTCACCAGCGGATGTCACGTCACACCCGGCGGCCACTCCGCGGTTACTCGCCGGTCGCCCCCTGTTCGGCCGAGCGGCGCTTGGCCGCGTGCAACGCCTCCCAGAACGCCGAGCGCACGCCGCCGCGCTCGAGCTCACGCACGGCCGCCGCGGTGGTCCCCGCCGGCGAGGTCACCGCGGCACGCAACTCCGCGGCATCCTGACCGGACTCCTCCAGCAGCGCCGCCGAGCCGAGCATGGTCTGCACCACCAGTTCGGTGGCCACGTCCCGCGTCAGGCCGAGGCCGACGCCGGCTTCCACCATGGCCTCGACCACCAGGAAGAAGTACGCGGGTCCCGAACCCGACACCGCGGTCACCGCGTCCATCCGGCTCTCTGCGACGGTGACGACCCTGCCGACCGCCCCCAGCAGCTCCGAGACCGTATCCAGCTCGGCGGATTTCGCGTAGCGCCCGGCCGCGATCGCGCTCATGCCCTGGCCGACCAGCATCGGGGTATTCGCCATGACCCGCACGACCGGGAATCCGGCGGGCAACTTCGACTCCACCCGGGCGGTGGTCACACCGGCGGCGAGCGACACCAGGATCTGATCGCGATCGTTGTCGAGTTCGAGTTTGCCGAGCTCGGTCAGCACGGCGTCGACATCGTGCGGCTTCACCGCTACCACCAGCACATCCGCACCCGCCGCGGCCTCGGCCAGACTGTCGGTGACCCGAATGCCGAACCGCTCGCTCAACACCTGCGCGCGGGTCGTCACCGTCTCGACCACGACCAGATCCTTACCCGGCCGCCCGGCCTCGAGCAGCCCGGCAATCAACGCCTCGCCGATCCGTCCGCCACCGATCACCGCAATTCTCGTCATGAGGCCCAAGGCTATCCGTGCGCGGCGGCCGACGCGGGGCAGGGGCGATCAGTGGGAGCGGGGCAGCGGAATCAGCGCGAGCTGGCGGGTCTGCGCAACCACCGCGCCCGTGCTGTCGAGGACCAGTTGATCCTCGTCGAACATGCGCTCCCCGATTTCGTGGGCGGTCGCGATCACCCGCAGCCAGCCCGGCGCGGGCCGACGCCGCAGATAGGTGGTGAGCTGCACGGTCGGGGCCCAGCCGAACCGGCCCATGTTCATCGGCACGGGCGGGCTCATATCGCCCGCCATCATGGCGAAATACGCGGCGACGTCCGGATCGCTGCCGTCGGCGGCGCGCGGACGGATCCACAGGCGCAGCCGCGGCTCGCCCCGCTCGCCGGACAGGAACGGCGCCCAGGCCGGATCGATCGCCACCGAGGCGCCTCGCGAGACGTTGACCAGCCGGCCCATCGGAGAATCCGGCGCGTCGTAGCCCAGGGCCTCGGCGGGCGGTTCCGGCGGCATATCCGCCACGGTCTCGCGCCGATAGGCCGGTTCCGCGTCGTCGAGGTGGCCGAAGGTGAACGCCGAATGCACCAGCGTGCGACCACCCTGGACCAGATCGGCGTCGACCAGGCAGATCTGGCGGCCCGTCTTGCGGATTCGGACCTCGTACTCGACCTCGCCCGGGTCCGGGGCGCCGAGGAAATCGGTGCTCGCCGCGATCGGGAACATCTCGGCCAGATCGGGATGCGCGGTGCGCAACCGGGTCGTGGCGGCGGCCGCCGACGAGGCGACCATGGTGCCGCCGTGCAGCTTCTTGCCGATCGTCCACACCGGGTCGATGACGCCGCGATAGCGCGCGAACTCGGCGGAAACCTCCACCTCGGTCACCGCGCACACGCGGCTGAACGGTGCGTCGTCCAACTCCGGCCGTACCGTCTCGACCGCCAGTTCCGTCACCCGCCGCTCCTCTCCGTGGGCCCAGCCGGCTCCGGCCCGGCTCGTACACCGTATAAGTCTGCCGGACGGTCGCTCGATTCCCTACCGGGTGTGACGAAGCTGTACGGGCACAGGCCGATCAACCCTGCCGGGTCTGTTCCCGCCCCGGCACCGGCTGCAAATTGTTCAGATGTGTGCGCGCGAACCGCAGCGCTCGCCCCAGCATCGCCGCGCGGTCGGCGGTGGTCCGTGCGTTCTGGGTGTTCACCTCGATCACGGCGTGACCCCGGAAACCGTTGCGCACCAACGATTCACACACTTCCACACAGGGTTGCCCACCCTCGCCGGGAATAAGGTGCTCGTCGTGGGCGGCGCCGCGGCCGTCGGCCAGGTGCAGGTGCGCCAGACCGCCGCCCATGCGGTCGGCCAGCGTCAGCGCATCCATCCCGGCGGTCGCGGTATGCGACAGATCCAGGGTGTAGTGCCGGAAGCCGGTATCGGTCGGATCGTAGGACGGGCTGAACGCGGTCACGGAAAGTCCCGGTCCACCACGGCGTTCCAGCCGGCGCGCCGAACCGGAGCGGCGTCCGAACAGCGTGTCGGCACGCATGGGGAACATGTTCTCCACCGCGACCACGACCGGACTGCTGTCCTCGAGTTCGCCCACCTGCTGGGCGAAGCCCTCCGCATAACGCCGCTGCCAGCGGAAGGGCGGATGCACCACCACGGTCGCCGCCCCCAGCGACTCCGCCGTCCGCACACTGCGTTCGAGTTTGGCCACCGGGTCGGCACCCCATACCCGCTGCGAGATGAGCAGACAGGGCGCGTGCACGGCCAGCACCGGCACCGCGTACCGGCGCACATACGATTGGACCGTGGCGATGTTCTGGCTGGCCGGCTCGGCCCAGACCATCAATTCCACGCCGTCGTAACCCAATTCCGCGGCATACCGGAACGCCGCCTCGGTGTTCTCCGGATAGACCGACGCCGTCGACAACCCCACCTGAACGGTGGTCCCCACCTGACCGCTGTGCCCCACTTGCTGCTCCCTGCTCAGTTCGTGCTGAGAAGAAAGGCTAGCGGTCCGAGCGTCACGAAGATGCCCACAACGACCGCGATCACCGTGCTGAGGATGTCGTCGGTGCGGCGCAGCACGCGAACCAGCGCGACCAGACCGAGAATCACGACCATCGCCAGCACCAGAGCCAGGAACGGCATGACGTCCCACATCTGCTCGAAGCCCTTGAACAGCAACATTCCCGCGACCGCCGCGCCGACGGCCTGGCCGCCGAGGATCATCCACTGCCGCCGGTTGAGATCCTCGACCGAGCCGCGGCGGGACGCCGGTCGGCTCAGCTGCGGCAGTCTGTCGCGCAGGGAGAAGCTGCGCGGGGCGGCCCGGCGCCGACGCGGGGCGGACTCGATCTCCTCGTCGTCGAGCAGATCGTCGTCGTAGTCGTCGTCGGGTTCCTCGAGTTCGACCGGTGCGTAGAACTCGGTGCGCGCCTCGGCCGGATCGAGGAGATCGATCACCCCGCGGCGCGGACCGCGATCGCGGCGCGCATCGGCCCCGCGCCGCTCCTCACGCGCTCCGGCATCGCGCAGCAGATCTCCGGCAACGGTCTGCCCGGACAGCAGCGGCTGCTCCCGGGCGGCCAGCGACCATCCCGGCGACCGGTCCTCGGCCGGCTCGTCCGGGTGGCCGCCGGATCCGGGTTCGTCGAAATCCCGGGGAGCCGAAGCCGGAGCACCGGGCCGCCGCCGCGCCGACCATGCGGGAAGTCCCTGGCGGGCGTCGGCGCCGTTGCGGCCGCCTGCGGGTGCCTCGGGCGCGCCCGACCCGTCGCGCCCCGGCTTGGCACCGTTGCGGCGCGGCAGGTCGGCGCGTCCCGGTGTCGGGAAGTCGGGCGCACCGAATTCACGACCTGCCGGAGCGCCGAATTCGCGGTGCGGAGAGGGGGTTTCGGGCGAGCGAGGCGGCGCCCAGGCCGCGGTCGGCGGCGTGGGGTCGGTTCCCATGCCGCCCTGGAACGGCGGCACCATCACGGTGTTGCTCTCGTCGGGGTCCGGCCGGTGCCGGCGCCCGGGACGCCCCGAATCCACCGGTGTCTCGGGAGCGGCGAACGCACCCGCCGCCTCCCGCTCGGCCAGCGCCTCCCGCAATTCGCGGCGGGCGCGGCGACCGGTGGGCGCCGGCGCGGCATCCGCACCGTACGGCGCGGGCGCACCCTCCGGCGCGGCGTGCCGGGTGGAATCGGGCTGGGCGCCGTATCCGGCAGCGTCGTATCCGGGGGCCGCGCCGAACTCCGGCGAGGAATATCCGCCCGGAGAGTCGAACGAGGTGGGCTGGAAGCTGTTCGCCGCGTACCCCGACGGCTCCCAGGAATTCGGCGCGCTCGGCGGCTCCGGAGCGGCGGCCAGGGGATCGTAGAAACTGATCGGGCCGGACAGCGGTGATTCGGCTTCGTATCCGGGTACCGAGAGCTGGAAGTCCGGCATCGGTTCCGGATCCGGTTCGGCCTCCGGAGCGGCGTGCGAGGAGGAGCCCTCCCGAACCGCCGGCAGGTCGCCGGTCAGGTCGGTGACCGCGATGCCGCGTCCGCCTCTGCGCCGGCGACCGCCGCCCGACGCCGGAACTCCCTGGCCGTTGCGCGCCAGCAGTTCGGCGACCGACAGCTGGGTCGAATCCTCACTCATGCCGGCTCCTTTCGGTCGTGAACGGGCTGCGGCGCGGGGACGCCGGGCTGCCGCCTCCGCTCCTGCCGTTCACGACGGTCCTTTCCGATTGACCGCTTCCCGCATCGATCATCCCGATACGGCCTCGGTCGGGCCCGGCACTCCGATGGGCCGAGTACTACCCGGACCCGGGTCGCTACCCAGGTCGGTATCCAGTTTGCGCAGGATCAGTCCTTCGCGCAGCGCCCACGGGCAGATTTCGAGCGTATCGAGGGACAACGCCCGCATACTCGCCTCCGCTACCAGTGCGCCGGCCACCAATTGCTGGGACCGGTCGGAACTGACACCTTCCAATTCTGCGCGATCGGCGGCGGTCATCCGAGAGATGAATGCGATCAACTGCCGCAGACCGGAACTGGTGAGACTACGCCGCACACGTGGTCCCGCGGCCGAAGGGGCGGCTCCGGTCAGCCGGGCCAGCGAGCGGAAGGTTTTCGAGGTGCCCACCGCCAGATCCGGACGCCCGACCGCGAGCAGTTGTTTGGCCGGTATCACCAACTCGGCGTCGAGCCAGTCCCGCAGCACCGCCACCCGGCGCTTACCCGGCGGATCGCCGTTCAGCCAGTCTCTGGTCAGCCGGCCCGCCCCCAACTGCAGCGACAACGCCGCGTCGGGCGCCTCGTCACAGCCGTTGCTCATCTCGAGCGATCCGCCGCCGATGTCGAGATTCAGAATGCGTCCCGCGCTCCACCCGTACCAGCGCCGCACCGCCAGGAACGTCAACCGGGCCTCGTCGACACCCGAGAGCACCCGCAGATCGACACCCGCGCGCGAGCGGATCTGGGCCAGCACGTCATCGGAATTGGCCGCCTCCCGCAGCGCCGAGGTCGCGAACGGCATCAGCTCCACACAGCCGGAAGTCTTTGCGATACTGGCGAATTCGGTGATCGTCTTGGTGAGCTTGGCCGCGCCCTCGGGCGTGATACAGCCCGCGTCGTCCATATTCTCCGACAGCCGCAAGGTGGCCTTCGTCGAGCTCATCGGCATCGGGTGCCCACCCCGATGCGCGTCCACCACGAGCAGGTGGACGGTATTACTTCCCACATCGAGAACACCGAGCCGCACATGAATACGGTACCGGGGTCGGTGGAGGCACCGGAGGACGAATCGGAACTCCCCTCACCACACCAGCCCGGAACTGGGGCTCGAGCGGCAAAGCTGTTAGCGTCTGGCGATGTGACCGCAGGAGCATCCGCGCCCACCCCCGTCTCGCCGGACACGACGTCGGCCGGGCTGCGACCAGCTGCGAAGATGGATCCGGCGCCGGAGGTCGATCTCGACTTCCCCCGGGAGTGGATCGAATTCGTCGATCCGGCAAATGCCGAGCATCTGATCGCGGCCGATCTCACCTGGCTGCTGTCGCGCTGGACCTGCGTCTTCGGCACGCCCGCCTGCCAGGGCATCATCGAAGGCCGCCCGGACGACGGCTGCTGTTCGCACGGCGCGTTCCTCAGCGACGACGACGATCGCAAGAAGCTGGCCAAGGCCGTGAAGATGCTCACGCCGCAGGATTGGCAGCTGATGGACGAGGCGCGCGATCGCGACGGCAAGATCCGCAGGAAGCTGTATCTGGAAGAGGACGAACTCGACGACGAGCCGGCCATCCGCACCCGCCGCTACGAGGGCGCCTGCATCTTCCTCAACCGCCCGGGCTTCGCCGGCGGAATCGGTTGCGCCCTGCACACGATGGCCCTGCGCAAGGGCATCGAGCCGCTGACGGTGAAGCCCGAGGTGTGCTGGCAGCTGCCGATCCGGCGCACGCAGGACTGGATCGACCGGCCCGACGGCGAACAGATCCTGCGCACCACCATCACCGAATACGATCGGCGCGGCTGGGGCCCGGGCGGTTTGGATCTGCACTGGTACTGCTCCGGCTCGCCCGACGCGCATGTCGGCAGCCGCCCGGTCTGGCAGTCCTACGCGCCCGAACTGATCGAATTGATCGGGCAGCCGGCCTACGACGAACTGGCCCGGCACTGCCGCCGTCGCGAAGGACTGGGCCTGATCGCGGTGCATCCGGCGACGACCGCCGCGCGCGAGAAAGCGGAAACCGAACCGAACGGGAATATCTGATCCGCCAACCCATTTCGTAGGAATATGGGTAACGCGCCGGGTATGCCGGCATCCGAGTCCTCCGTTGTCGAGCACGAATCCGCGGGAACCGATTCCGCGCCGGGATCACGCCCGGGCGCGCCCCGGATTCTGTTGATTTCCGGAAGTACCCGGCCGGGTTCCACCAACACCGCCGCATTGCGAACCTTCGCCGATCTCGCCGCGCCGGCATTCACCGCGGAATTGTTCACCGGGTTGGTCGAGATTCCGGCCTTCGTGCCGGGCGATCAACCCGCCCCGCCGGCGGTGCGGGCCCTGCGTGAACAACTCGCGGCCGCCGATGCCGTGGTGTTCTGCGCACCCGAATACGCGGGATTCATTCCCGGCAGTCTGAAGAATCTGCTGGAGTGGACCGTCGGCAACGCGGATCTGCACGAGAAACCGGTGGCCTGGATTTCGGTGGCGGCCCCCGGACGCGGTGAAAGTGCGATCACCTCGCTGCGCACGGTGCTGGGATATGTCGGCGCGGTGGAAATCGAATCGGCGTGCCGGCGAATTACCGTACTGAGCGCCATGGTCGGGGCCGACGGAACGGTTTCGGACGCGGCCGTGCGACAGGCTCTCGCCGAATCGGCCGCCGCGATCGGCGCACATCTTTCGGCCGCGGCGGCGCCGCGGGAATTGTGAAGTACCTCTGTACGGTCATCGGCTCGCCATGCGCGCTTCACATACCCGTGATAGGTGTAGGTCATGATGAGGAAATTCCTGGCTACTGCCGCTCTCGCCGCGGGTGCGGCCCTCACCCTCGCTCCCGCCGCGCACGCCGACCCGATGACCGATCCGGCCAACTACTCGCTGCAGAACGACAACTTCGTCGCCTACAACGACCCGGCGGCGCTGTCGGCGAAGGACAACGGCAAGCAGGTCATCGTGAGCCCCTACGGCACCTCCAAGCCGATCGCCTGCCACGACAACACCGCGCCGCTGGACGACTGCTGGCAGCGTGACGACTTCGGCTGGTTCCAGCTGCAGAAGCAGGAGCTGCCGCAGATCGGCATCGCCTGGGTGCACGTCGTCTAACAGAACCCTCAGCAGCTCGGCGTCGATCAGCTCAGCGTCGATACGGAAAAGCCGCGAGGCCCTCGGGCCTCGCGGCTTTCTCGTACCGGCGAGAATCAGGCCTCGAGTTTGTACCCGAGCCCGCGCACGGTCACCAGATGTTCGGGCTTGGCCGGATCGGCCTCGATCTTCGAACGCAGCCGCTTGACGTGGACGTCCAGGGTCTTGGTGTCGCCGACGTAATCGGCACCCCAGACGCGGTCGATCAGCTGGCCGCGGGTCAGCACCCTGCCGGAATTTCGCAGCAGGTATTCCAGCAGATCGAATTCCTTCAGCGGCAACGTCACCGATTTGCCGTTGACCTGCACGGTGTGGCGATCCACATCCATGCGCACCGGGCCGGCCTCGAGGACGCCGCTCTCGCCGGACCCGTCCATCTCCTCACCGGCGCCGCGGCGCAGCACCGCCCGGATGCGGGCGATCAGCTCGCGTGAGGAGTACGGCTTGGTGACGTAGTCGTCGGCGCCCAGTTCCAGGCCGACCACCTTGTCGATTTCACTGTCGCGGGCGGTCACCATGATCACCGGCACACTGCTGCGGGTGCGCAGCTGCTTGCACACGTCGGTGCCGCTCATCCCGGGCAGCATCAGATCCAGCAGGACGATGTCGGCGCCGGAGCGGTCGAATTCCGACAGCGCGGATGGCCCGTCGCCCACGACCGTGACCTCGAAGCCCTCCTTGCGCAGCAGGAACGCGAGCGGATCGGCCAGCGACTCCTCGTCCTCGACGATCAACACACTGGTCATCGGGTTGCCTCCACACCGTTTTGTCCGGTCCGCCGGCGCGGACCGTCGTCGTTCTTGCCCACCCCGATTGCGGTGGGGCTCTTCCTCTCCGCCGGGGCGGCGGAATTCTGGTTGCCTGATTCGACCGCGGGAATACGCAGCGTGAACGTGGAACCGGTGCCCAATTTGCTCCACAACGTGATTTCCCCGTTGTGATTGGCGGCCACGTGTTTGACGATAGCCAGCCCGAGTCCGGTTCCGCCGGTGGCGCGCGAACGCGCCTTGTCCGCGCGGAAGAAACGTTCGAAGACCCGTTCCTGGTCTTCCTTGGCGATACCGATGCCGCGATCGGTGACCGCGATATTGACGTGCCCGTTGCGCAGCGATCGGCTCACCGATACGTGCGAGCCCTTCGGTGAATAGTTGATCGCGTTCTCGACCAGATTCGACAGCGCCGTCACGAGCAGAGTTTCGTCGCCGAGTATTTCCAGTCCACTGTTGGCATCGGTGCTGACGGTGATTCCGGCGGCTTCGGCGGCGGTACGCGACCGTTCGATCGCGGCATTGACCACGGTATCGACGTCGACCGCCTCGAGCTGCGGCAGCTTTTCGGCCCCCTGCAGCCGCGAGAGCGCGATCAGCTCGGTGACCATCTTGCCCATCCGGTTCGATTCGCTGACCAGACGCTGCCCGAAATGCCGCACCGAATCCGGATCGTCGGCCGACTCCAGCATGGCCTCGGCGAGCAGACTCATGGCGCCGACCGGGGTCTTGAGCTCATGGCTGACATTGGCGACGAAATCCCGGCGGGTGGCCTCCATGCGGGCCTGTTCGGAGTCGTCGTCGGCGAACAGCACGACGAAGTTCGAATCACCGCGCGAGAGCGGGCGGGCCACACCGCGCACGGCGATGCTGTTGCGGCCGGGCAGCGGATTCTTCAGCGTCTGGTCGAACTCGACATCTTCGCCGGTGGCGATCACCTTCTCCACCGCCGCCCACGCGCGTTCGTCCAGCAACCGGTTGCGGACCAGGCCCAGTTCCTCGGCGCGCGGATTGACCAGCACCACGTCGCGATATTCGTCCACCACGGCGATGCCGCTCTCGGAGGCCAGCACGATCAGATCCAGGACCTGCGACATGGTCAGGCCGGATTCGGCCGCGCGACGCTCGGCTTGCCTGGCGTTCATGTACGGGATGACCAGGCCACCAACGGCCAGACCGACTACGGCCGCGAGGACTGCAAGCAGCACGGCCTGGGGAACGCTCACATAGAGAATCGTACGGTCGCGGACACGTACTCCAAACCCGGGTTGACGAAGTTTCGCGCAGGTCACGGCTGATTCCGCGATCGTTGGCCGGGTGTTCACACAAAGTTGGCCGAGCCCCGGATCGGCCCCGACCGGCGGTTTTCGGCCGCCTGGCAATGGTCGCGCGAACAGTTTTCCTTGCGGCACCGCACATCTGGAGTCCGCGCGAATCGCGCGTGAACACCTCCGGCGTGTCGATCCGCCGCGGCACTCGTCCAGCGACCCGCGCCGAGTGTGAGGTGCGCCTCAATCTCGCGCCGCCGACACCGGCCGGAGACGAAAAGTCCCGGGTACGTACGCCGTTGTACGTTCCCGGGACCGTCGGGGAGCCTCCTACCGGCTCACCAGCCGGAGTCTCCCTTGACCGGGATGTTCACGAAGCTAGGGGCATTCGGATCCAGTTGCAGGTGTTCGGGTTTTAGGCCGGTGTCCGCTAGCATCGGCGCGATCGGCAGGCCCTTGGGGAAGTTGCCGGCGAACACGTCCACCCGCAGGCGATGGCCGGGCGCGAGGACGGCCTGCGTGGCGGGCAGCGCGATGTTCAGTTCGGTCACTTCGCCGGGAACCGTCGGCTGCCGCTTGTCCAGCGAGGTGTAGGCCCGCGGGTCGGTGTAGTCGCCGTTCTCGGACCGGGTGCTGTTCGCCTCGTCGACCTCACGTAGCGAGGCCATCAGTTGCCCCGAGGACAGCACGGTCGACTGCCCGTCCGGCGCGACGTCGTTGACCGTCACCGTCCAATACCCGTCGGCGGCGTCCTGAACGGTATTGAGCCGCACCGCGATCGGGCCCGAGATGGTGGTCTCCCCGGCGACCGGGGCGCTGGTGAAGGTCAGCGCGTTGGTTTCCGCGATGCGCGAGTCCTTGCCGCAGCCGTCGATGACGGCGAGCACACCGGCGGTCGCCTGCGCGGCATCGTTGGAGCACAGCGTGGTGAGCCCGGGCGCCACCGTCAGACGTGTCGGCGCACCGGTGAATTCGCCGGTCAGCGAGCCGTCGTAGACACTGTTCGCGGTACCGCTGCGGTCACCCGACAGGTACATGCGACGGTACTTCGCGGCCTCCTCGGCCGGCGCCGACGGTCCGAAACCGCCCTGGGTGATCCAGCCGCCGCCCTGTTCGCGCAGCGTCACCGGACCGTAGGTGTCGATGCCGTTGTCGATTCCCTTGAGCCACTTGTCGAACCACGCGCGCTGCAGTACGTCCAGCCGCGGCGGCAGACCGGGCTTGCCGTACTCGTTGCCCGAGTTGAGGTGGTAGGTGTTGCCCATGAACAGTTGCTTCTGCCCGGGCGGGAGCGGAATCCGGTTGTAGATCTTGGATTCGGAGTAGGTGAACAGATCGTGCCACCCGCCGGTGACGAAGGTCGGCACCTGAATCCGGCCCGGATCACCGATCCACGCCTGCCGTTCCGAGGACATGTCGTTCAACATGTTCTTCACCCGCGGATCGAGGGTGTTCATATCGGTGTTGGTGTAGGCGCTCAGCAGTACATCCATATAGGTGTACGGATCGCTGATCCGGTCGTTCAGCCACGTGCTGTCGAATTTTCCGGTCACGATCGACTGCACGTCCGGCACCCATTTGAGGGTGTTGATCGCGGTGAGCCACAGCGGAATGAAGTTGAACCCGAAGCCGCCGCCGGGGGCGAGAACATCGTCGACCAGATCGCTGCCGGGCACCACCGGGAAAATCGCCTTCAGCGCGGGCGGCTGCTTCTCCGCGACCTGCACCTGATTGATGCCCGAATAGGAAATGCCGGTCATCCCGACCTTGCCGTCCGACCACGGTTGCCGCGAAGCCCAGTCGATCACCTCCACGGTGTCCTGCTGCTCGCGTTGGCGCAACATATCCCATTCGCCCTGCGAGAAGCCGGTGCCGCGGACATCGACCACGACCTGGGTGTAACCGCTCTTGATCAGCTGCCGGTCGACGGAGAAGTTGCGCAGCTCGCCGCCGCCGAAGGCCTTGGTCAGATCGGTGACCCCGGACAGCGCGGTGCCGCTCATGTCGATCTGGCGGAACAACCCCAGCAGCGCATCGGACAGCCCCGGCACCGAGCCCGCGTGGTCGGCCAGATTCGAGACCAGTTTGGTGTAGGGCGTCATGTTCACGACGACCGGCGTGCGGGTGTCGACCGGACGGCTGGCGGCATCGGCGGGCCGGTACACATTGCCCTTCAGCACCGTGCCGTCGCTCATGGTGATCGGCACATCCCAGTCGATGTGGATGTTCGGATACTGCTGCGGGCCGTCCTCGGTGGCGGTCCACGCGGCGCCGGCGGCGCCGCCGTCCGGACCGGTCGCGACGGGCCCGGCCTGAGCCGGAGTGGCGAAGAACGGGACGGTCACCGCGGCGGCGACGGCAGCGACTGTGGCGCGTAACGCGTACTTCATCGAACGTGATCCGCCTCTCGAAATGGTCGAACGCCCGAGAGTGTATCTACTGCGGAGTAAGTTGCAAACCAGCGGTTACAACTTCTGCAAGAAAAAACTCTCAACTTCTCAGCCCCTCATCCACGTCGATGACCAGCGGAAAGCCCGGCGGTTTACCTACCGGAAGTTATCCACACCACTCCCCACCGGCCCGGACGCTACTACCGGCGGTGCGCATCGGGGCACGAACCGCCGCGCGGCAATTCGATAGCTACGAATCGGCAGAAGAGATGCAGCTCACAAAACGCTGAGTATTGCATATTCATACGCGCGACAGAGGGAACTTCGACATTCGGAAACCGTACGCACGCAGCGGGTTCGAGATATACGACAACGCGCCGCGGTCGATGACCGCGGCGCGTCGAAAAGTGCGGGAATCCGGTTTATTTACCGCCCTGGCTCGCGACCGCGGCCGCACCCGCGGCTGCCGCCTCGGGGTCCAGATACGCCGCGGGACCGATCGGACGCAGATTCTCGTCCAGTTCGTAGCGCAGCGGAATACCCGTGGGAATGTTGAGGCCGGCGATATCCTCGTCGGAAATACCGTCCAGATGTTTCACCAGTGCGCGCAGCGAATTTCCGTGCGCCGCAACCAGAACGGTCTTTCCGGCCACCAGATCGCGGGAAATCGTGGACTCCCAATACGGCACCATGCGGGCGACGACGTCCTTCAGGCATTCGGTCGCCGGCACGTCGATACCGGCGTAGCGCGCGTCGCCGCTCTGGCTGTATTCGCTGTCGGCCTCGATGGGCGGGGGCGGGGTGTCGTAGCTGCGGCGCCACATCATGAACTGGTCGTCGCCGTACTGATCGCGGATCTGCGCCTTGTTCTTACCCTGCAGCGCGCCGTAGTGCCGCTCGTTGAGCCGCCAGTCGCGGACCACCGGAATCCAGTGCCGATCCGCGGCGTCCAGGGCGATATTCGCGGTGCTGATCGCCCGGCGCAGCAGCGAGGTGTAGACGATATCGGGCAGTATGCCGTGCTCGGCCAGCAGTTCACCGGCCCGTTTGCCCTCGGCGACACCCTTGTCGGTCAGGTGCACATCCACCCAGCCGGTGAACAGATTGAGAGCATTCCATTCGCTTTCGCCGTGGCGCAGCAACACGAGGGTGTACGTCATGCAGGTCATGCTAGCGGGGCCGCGTCGGCGAATTTCAGCTGCGCCGGATCGGGCGCTCGCGGCGGCCGCGAGCCGCGACCTACCAGCTCACGGTCAGATCGTAGGCCGTCAGAATCGCCTGCAGGGCCGGGTTGATCGGCGGAGGCAGTACCTCCACGCCCGGATCCGCCGACGTGACGAGTCCGTTGGAGGTGTGCGCGAGTCCGGTCCGGCGCAGCCAGATGGCCCAGCAGTCCCATTCGCTGCCGTGCCGCGAACCGTAGGCGATCCCGTGCGCGAGGCTGTCGTCGTCGAGCGTGATCTGCCAGATCCGAGTGGAGATCGCCGTCGTGAGCCAGCGCTCGCCGCCGCGCAGTTCGGCGACCGTGACCTCCCGCAGGCCGCGCTCCACGAGTGCTATCGGGGCATATCGCGCGATCGCCGAGAGGCTGGAGGCCGCCTCGATATCGATGAACCATCCGTGCGTCG